>JAHHLP010000142.1 GCA_018679295.1 Rhodothermia bacterium | reverse complement strand
ACATAGGATCGTTCTCCCGGCGCGTTCCTGTTCGATTTTCTTGTGAGCCTCGTCGGGGCGGCAGCCGGACTTCCTTGCCGCCGCCCCTTGGCGATACGACCCGGCGCTAGTAGACGTCGTTCCTCGTGTTGTAGACGTTGAACTTGCCGGTCGGCGTGATGATGTCGGGACCCTTGATCACGTGTTTCAGCTCACGGGTCTTGTCGTCGACAACGACAATGGCAGATTCCTCTTCCTGTCCACTCCAAACCGAGAACCAGACCTCGTCACCAGCCATGTTGTACTCCGGCTGTACGATGCGCTTCGGTCCGGGACCGAGTTCGGCCCACTCTCCGATTGGCAAACGCTCGAAACCCGCGTCGAGGTTGTTGACGTCGAAGACCGCGATGCTCTGACTCGCCGACTCGTCGGGATTGAGCGGCGCGTCGACCCAGAGGTTTGTAGAGTTCGGGTGTGACTTCACGAACAGCGACCCGCCGCCCATGCCATCGAGGATACGGACAACTTTCCAGGCATTCTCCGGATGACCCTCCGGGTCGGTACCCAGGAACGTGATATTCGCGTTGCCGAGCGCACTGGTGACCCAGACTGGCCCGAACTCGGGATCGATAATGTTTGCGCCACGTCCCGGATGCGGGATCTTCTCGACGTCGACCAGCGCCTCGAGATCACGATCCCTGGAATCGACGATGGCAATCTTGTCAGACTGATTCGCCGCCGTCAGGAAGTAACGTTTGCTGCGATCCCAGCCACCGTCATGGAGGAATTTCGCCGCGCCGATATCCGTAACACTCAGATTGTCCACGTCTTCGTAGTTGACGAGCAGGATGTGGCCCGTCTCCTTGACGTTGACGATGAATTCCGGGTGTTCATGCGAGGCGACGATCGCCGCGACACGTGGCTCGGGATGATACTCCTGTGTATCGACGGTCATACCGCGCGTGGAGACGATTTTCATCGGCTCCAGCGTGTCGCCATCCATGATGACGTACTGCGGCGGCCAGTAAGCACCCGCAATCGCGAATCGATCCTCATAACCTTTGTACTTGGACGTTTCGACCGAGCGTGCTTCGAGGCCAACCTTGATTTCGGCAACCCTGGTCGGCACTTCCGGCCAGAGATCGATCATGTCCACCTTGCCATCTCGACCGATCGTAAACACGTAACGACCCGAGGCAGACGGTCGGGAGATATGCACGGCATATCCGGTGGTCAGATAAGCCAGGACTTCCTTCGTGTCGCCATCGATAATCGCGACCTGACCCGAGTCACGCAGGGTGACCGAGAAAAAGTTGTCGATGTTTCGGTCATGCTGCGGTTCGGTCGGACGATCTTCCGGCGCAACGAGGACATTCCAGGAGGCGAGCATTTCAGGCATGCCGAATTCCGGCGGTGCCGGCGGCTCCTGCTGCAGGAAACGCGCCATGATGTCGATCTGCTCGGGCGTCATTTCGCCGGAACTACCCCAGTTCGGCATGCCGGCCGGAGATCCGTAGGTGATCAGCGCTTTCAGGTAATCGGTTCCTTTCTCGGTCGTGATATCCGGCGTCAGCGGCTTGCCAGTAGCGCCTTTGCGCAGGACCCCGTGACAACCGGCGCAGCGTTCGAAGTAGAGCTGCGTCGCAACGCCGTATTCGTCTTCGGTGAGTGACGGTCCACCGGCGCCGATTACGCCACGGGTCTCGTCAGCGGGGATCGCCGACGGCGTACCGCGATAGCGAAGTTCGCCTTCGGTCGCACCGGTATGGCGCTCGCCGGCGACCATTTCGCCGGCTTCCCCGAGCTCGGCGCGCAGCGCGGCGACCTCTTCGACGGAGACGGCGGCACCACTGTTGCCCCAGGATGCGAACACATACGTCAGCGCATCTGCGAGTTCCTGGTCCGACAGAAAACCCGCACTCGGCATGACGCCGTTGTAGTCCACGCCATTGACCGTGATCGGGCCGCTCATGCCGAACAGGGCGGCCGCCATCACCTCGCGCCGATTACCCTGGAGAAAGTCGGACTGCGCCAACGGTGGAAATGCACCTGCGAGTCCCTGGCCGTTAGGCTGGTGACAGGCGGCACAGTTGCCGAGATAAACCGCTTCTCCCCGTGCCATTACGTCGCTCATCTCGCCGCTCGCAACTTCCGCGTCATGTACCGCGGTGTCCGAGGATTGCCCGGTCTCCTGCGCACAGGCGTTAATCGCCAGCGCACCGATGCCGAGCAGCAAGACTCGAAGGTTGGTTGTAACTTTCATAGCTGTGCTCCTGATATCGCTATCCGTATGTTGTTCATTGCCAGTTGTAGCTGAGGCTGACCGAGACGCTGCGTCCCGGTCGGGCCAGGTAGGGAATGACCGGCTCGGTTGGGCTGAGTCCGCGGACCTCCGACCAGTTCCAGTAGGGTTTGTCTGTCAGGTTCAAAAGCCCGGCACGAAGTCTTAACTGCCGGCCGAGCGATTGCATATAGAAGAGATCGAAAACGGCATGAC
>JAHHLP010000247.1 GCA_018679295.1 Rhodothermia bacterium | reverse complement strand
GTGTGGCACGACCGATTAGTGATCGACTGCTCCGCTCAGGACGGCACGTGCTGACGTGGCGACCTCATTCAGAATCAAGCGGCGTCTACGTTATCCGGGGCCGGTCGGAGACTGTGATTCGAACTGTAAGTGTGGTGCATGTACGGTAAATGTGCTTACAGAAAGGCTTCGGCTGCCTCCCGAACAAGGCTCTTCCTCTACGCATGCAATCTCGACGACCGCTTGTGTTTAACCGCCGTCGTGAATGAGGTGGGGCGTTGGGTCGCCCGAACGCCGGAAGGGAAGCCACAGTCCGACGAGGAGTACGACAGCAAATACCTCCAGAATCGGGATGTACCACGGCCACTCCGGCATTGCATCGAGAAGGCTGGCGGAGTCGGGTTTGCCGGACACGAACAGGTAGTTGCTGCCTAGCTGCCAGTTGATAACCCCGACAACTGCCGCATACACATTGAGTCCCGCCAGCACGTAAAGCGCCGTTCTCAGGGTGGGCCGGTATCCTTCAACCGCAACGACATAGACGCCTGCGAGGAAGACACCCGAGTGGGAGATCATCGTCTGCACAAATCGAAAGTGGGGAAACCCATAGAGTCCGGCATCGGGGGTGATGAGCGCCTGGACTGCCCCCGCAATGCCTAGAAAGTATATCACGCCGAACAAGCGACGAGCGTTCACCAGCAGCACAACCGCGGAAAACCAGACCATTGCGCTGCATAAATGAAGCGGCAGCATGCGCTGGATCGTGTACTGGTCTGTCAGGAGCGCCCACAAGTGCCACAGGGCCTCGTTGACAACCAGAACCGCTGCGAACCCGTAGCGAACGCGTCGTCGGGACCGGCTGGAGAGCCGCTCGCCGTATGCGAACATTACAATCGACACAGCCGCGACCACCGCGAGTGCGATCAGGTGGGCGCCTCCAAACAGCTCGAAGGGTCCGAGCGGGTGGTCGATGGCCCAGTATTCTTCGAATCCACTCTCCATTCTGCGATATGACGGTCTCAGTACCCGCGATGCCTCGCGACTTCGCATCGATCGAGGAAATCCGGTCCAGCACTACGTTGCGGCGGCCCGATGTTGCGAATGCGAGGAAGTTTGAAATCGACGGTCGGTCAGACGGCCGGCGTGAGTATTTTCCTGTGAGATCCGAGTCACGACGAATCAAGACAGCAAGAATCACAGAATGAACTCCTCGTACGCAAATATACTTTTCGCGTGTTTTGTACTCGCGTTCATCGCGTCCGTCAATCCGGCCCACGCCCAGCGCGTCCTTGGCGTCCGCGGCACCGATTCGGGAGGACCGCTTATGCCGGAGCAGGCAGCCTATGACGTCACGTATTACGACCTCGAACTAGAGGTCAACCCTGCGGCAAAGACAATTGAGGGTGGCCTATTGGTTCACGCCGACATCGTTCATCCGACGGAGGTGCTGGTCCTGCATCTCGACTCGCTCTTGGAAGTGCGAGAGGTTCATCTGGAAGGCGAGGACGGTCGCTGGGACGATGCCCGTTTTGGTCATGCCGACGCACTGCTCAGGATCGATCTTGTGATGACGCGCCAGCCGGGCGACAGGGTTAAGGCGAAGGTGCATTACGGCGGGGCCCCGCGCGTTGCTCCGCGCGCGCCGTGGGTCGGTGGATTCGTCTGGGATGAGACCGCCGACGGCAGCCCGTGGATTGCGACTGCCGTTCAGGGCGACGGGGCAGATGTCTGGTGGCCTTGCAAGGACCATCCGTCCGACGAACCGGACTCTATGGCGATCAGCGTAACGGTTCCGCAACCGCTCGTGGTGGCATCGAACGGGAAGCTCCGCGGTGTCGCGGAGCGAGAGGATGGCAAGCGCACTTTCAACTGGTTCGTGTCAACCCCGATCAACAACTATGGCGTAGCGATCAACATCGCCCCGTATCGGACAATCGAATCCCTTTACACCAGTACGGCCGGCCAGACGGTGCCCGTCACCTTCTGGGTCACGCCAGAGAACTACGAAAAAGGACAGGCGCTCTTTCCCGAGTTTCTGGAGCACCTTGCTTTCTATGAGCGGCTCCTTGGACCATATCCCTTTCGTGCCGACAAGTACGGCGTGGCTGAAACGCCACATCTCGGAATGGAGCACCAGACGATTATTGCGTACGGGCACGATTATTCGAAGAACGACTGGGGTTTCGACTGGCTGCATCACCACGAACTGGGGCATGAGTGGTGGGGGAACCTGGTGACCGCTCTTGACTGGCGGGATTTCTGGATTCACGAAGGGTTCTGTTCGTACATGCAGGCGTTGTACGCCGAGGAGCTTCACGGGAGGGATGCCTATCACGCGTCGATGGATGGAGGGCGGGCAAACATTCGGAACCGCCAGCCGGTGGCCCCACGGGAGTCACGTACGGAAGGCCAGATGTATTTGCTTGCGCCAGATTACGTGGAGAGTGACGGCGACATCTACAACAAGGGCCGGTGGGTGCTGCATACGCTGCGTTATCTGATCGGCGAGGAAGCCTTCTTTCGATCGCTTCGGCGGATGGCTTATCCCAATCCCGAGATGGAGCAGGTGACCGACGGATCGCACACGAGGTTTGCTACGACCGACGACTTCAAGTACATCGCCGAACGCGAGTCTGGTGTGGAACTCGACTGGTTCTTCGAGATGTATCTGAGGCAGCCACATCTGCCACGGTTGATGTCGGAGCCGGTAGAGGGAGGTATGCGCGTGTGGTGGGAGACCCCCGACAACATGCCGTTCCCGATGCCCGTTGAGGTGAGCGCAAATGGAGAGGTCCGCCGGGTTAACGTGTCGCGCGAGCCCGTTCAGTTGCCAATCGCGGAGGCGGCCGGCGATGTTGCACTTGACCCCAAAAACTGGATTCTGATGGAAGAATAGAGGCGGCGGAGGGCCCAGGCGCTTTTCTACAGGCTCCCGAGCAGCGTGAGGCCGACGGTGATGCCG
>JAHHLP010000401.1 GCA_018679295.1 Rhodothermia bacterium | reverse complement strand
CTGTGCACCCAGATAAACCGACGAGCCGTCTATCGCCCTTGCGACGTCGGCAAGATTCACTGCCGGCGGGCAAATCGCAACGCTGACCTCTTCGTGTTCATTGAGCGACTCGACAATGTTGCGCGCCAGCTCGATCGCCGAGCTAACGTCCGTGTTCATCTTCCAATTTCCTGCGATCAGCATCTCTGTACCTATTCTTTCCGTGGGTGATTTCTGGCGGCTTATTTTGCCGACTCCTTTCGATCTATGAGGGCGGCGTTGCACCGATCTGAGCGATGTCTCTCATGAGGGCCGGCAACGTTCCTGCTCCGGTATACTTCGCTACAATGCGACCCTGATGAATCAGGATCCGCTTGGGGAGGACCTGAACATTGTAGGCCTTCGCAAACGAGTCGTCCCTTCCTCCGGACAGTGCCAACTGGATCCTGGCGGAGTCCCTCGATTCGAAGAACGCTTCGTTAATCACAGAATCGGGATCAACGGAGACGGACACATAGGTGACGCCGTTTGCTGACGCGACTTGTATCAGTGAATCTCGAATGGACGCTTCGCGAAGGAACCCGTTGTCGCGCGGTTGAAAGAACTCGAGTAGGAACGTCCCGACGGATTCGGAAGAAAGATCGAATTGATCGCCTGACCACGTGCGGCCGGCCACTTCGGGGGCGGGCATACCTGGCATCAAGTTCTCGAGTTCGTATATCGCGTCTTTGGCCCAACCGGCCCACTCCGTATCACCATAATCTGATCTCAAATTTCTGGCTCGCGCAATTGCGTTTTCAACACGACCGCTGTCGACCAGAGCCAAGACGATTTCTGACTCGAAAGCGGCCTTCCTGTTCGCCGAGGTAGCCTTCTCTTTAAACGACTCGAGTCTGCCAACGGCTGCATCAAGCCCTTTTCGCCGCGATTCCGCCCGGCGCACGGCTCTGGCTACATCCACAAACCCGGGGGCGTCCACATCGAGCGTTAACGCTCGCTCCACGGCCATGGAGTCGCGGATGCCGTCCAGCATCAGGATGGATTCAGCTGCCGCTATTTCCGCTCCGATGGTGCCGGGAAACTGACTTTGAAGATTCCACAGAAGTTCAGCCGTTAGTGCGAATCGGTCGCGATGGCTCTGTTCCGTCAGATCTCCCGACTGCACGATCGCCAGCAATTCACGGTTGTGGACGGCTTTGGTGTTCCGATAAGCGAGCCAGGCTGCGTTCTCTTTCGAACGAATGACCAGCGGCCGGCGGCCATCGGGAATGCGGAGATTCATTGTCGCCGAGTCACCGTCGGCCACCACAATCTGACCCTGCTTGAGAAGTGCTCCTCGCCGGCGTACAAGCAGAGGATAGATTCCACGTTCCGGACCAACGATTGTCATCGAGAACGATCCGGTGCTGTCAGTAATGGCGATGCCAAGTGTGTCCGCCAAGCCATCGGCCGACGCGACGAGTACCTCAAAGCCTCGGTAGTCGCGAATTGAATCCACTTCGGCTCTGGTCGTGACCGATCCCTGCAGATAACTGGTCACGGTGTTGGCGTCGGGTTGTTCGTTGCAAGCTGCAAACAGCATCAACGCCACAACCAGTAGAGCGCCTGCGGGTCGGTTCACTGTCCGGGTCATGTCAGTCGGAACCTCCTTTCCTCATCTTGCCGAGTTCCGACTCCAGCAACGAACGAACGGTCTTGGGATCGGCTGATCCGTCAAAGCGCCGCATCACCTGGCCGATGAAGTAGCCGATGAGGCCCTCCTTGCCACCGAGGTATTGCTCGACCTGGCTGCTGCTGTCTGCGAGAACACTCAGTACGATCGGCTCGAGCGCTCCGGCGTCGGACACCTGCAACAGGTCCATCTCCTGGGCGAGGGACTCGGGTTCGTGATCCGATGCGAGCATTGCATCGAATAGTGTTTGCGCACCTGTCGAACTTATCGTGTCGCTCAGTCGGAGACGAACCAATGCGGCGAGGCGTACCGGGTCGATGGGAAATGCGTCAAGGGTTGCCTGTCCTTCATTGATGGTGCGGAGCACGTCGGTCATCAGGAGGTTAGACACCGGCTTGGAAACGTCGGCGGGCTCTTCGCCGGCCTTCTCTAGCTCAGTGATGACGGAATCGAACATCTCCGCCATCGATCGTTCCTGCGTAATGATCTCAGCGTCGTACGCCGGAAGGCTCAGCGTCTCCATCAGCCGATCCTTTCGCGCCCATGGCATCTCGGGAAGCAGCCGTTCAATCTCATCGATCCTTTCGTCGCTCACGACCAGCGGAACGAGATCTGGATCCGGAAAATAGCGGTAGTCGTGCGCCTCCTCCTTCGAACGCATCGACCGGGTTTCCAGCCGTTCCGCGTCCCAGAGGCGCGTTTCCTGCACAACCTCGCCACCCGATTCCACCAGCTCAATCTGTCTGGTGATCTCGTAGTCGAGCGCGCGCTCCACGTTACGGAACGAGTTCATATTCTTCACCTCGGTCTTGGTACCGAGGCTGTCGTCGCCCGCTTCGCGTATCGAGATGTTCGCATCGCATCGAAGCGATCCTTCCTCCATATTGCCATCGCAAATTCCCAGATATCGCACCGTCTGGCGGATGGTCTGCAGGAAGGCAGCTGCCTCTCTCGGACTGCGGAGGTCGGGCTCGGTGACAAGCTCGACCAGCGGGACGCCGCACCGATTATAGTCGAGTAAAGAGTTCTCCGGATCCTGGTCGTGGATCGATTTCCCTGCGTCCTCTTCGATGTGAATACGCGTAATGCCTGTTCGTTTTTTGGTGTTGGCCTTGCCGCCCGGCACATCAAACTCGATCCACCCATGGTGGCATATTGGATCCTCGTATTGGGATATCTGATAGCCTTTCGGGAGGTCCGGGTAGAAATAGTGCTTGCGCGCAAATGTCGAGCGCGCCCGAATGCGGCAATTGGTGGCGAGGCCCATCAGGATCGTACTCGTCAGGACCCGGTCGTTCAATATCGGCAGGGTACCCGGATGTCCGAGGCTAACAGGGTCGACGTTCGTATTCGGGTCGGCTCCGAATTCGGCCGCCTCGGGGCTGAATGCCTTTGACAGCGTGTTGAGCTGGCAGTGAACTTCCAGCCCGATCACGGCTTCATATTTTTCGGCGGCCGGGTCCAACGTCCACTACCGATTCAGATCTGTTGTGGTCGTCATCGCGCGCCTTCCTCGACGCCGAACTTTTCGAGGATTTCGGAGGTGTGCTCTTTGACCTTCGGCCGCTTGAACACGTGCACCACCGTACCGTCTTCATCGATCAGAAAAGTCGTCCTTTTCGTGCCCATGAACTTGCGTCCGTACAAGTTTTTCTCTCCGTAGACGCCGTATTGTGCCACGACCTTCTTCTCCGGATCTGCTACGAGCGGGAATGGCAACTCGTATTTCTCTGCAAACTTCGAGTGCGACGCGATGTCGTCTGTCGAGACGCCGATAACTGCGATGCCTGCATCGAGTAGCACCTGGTAGCCGTCTCGCAGATTGCAGGCCTGCTTGGTACACCCCGGTGTATCGTCTTTCGGGTAGAAATAGAGCGCTACCTTTCGCCCCCGATAGTCGGACAGGTCGATCGTGTCGCCGTCTTGGGTCTTTCCCTTGAAGGATGGTGCTTTATCGCCGACTTCCGGCATCGGTTTTGAAGACATTCGTCGTATGTGTTTGAGGAAGTTCTGCGGGCTTTGAGGGCGATCTAGGATCTGTCACGGGTAATTCGAGCCGTGAAACCTGTCTATGAGGCCCTATCGATTAAAGATACCGAGACGGTGCCGCGCCTATTGCGAGATTTTCGCTAAGCGACCCCCGTGACGTCTAGTACGAGAGGAGTGTTCGGATCGATTCCTCCAACTTGACCCGGGCCGAATAGACGTCCTGCTCCAGCGTCGAGGAAAAGGGAATCGGAGTGCCTTCGGCGCCCACGCGCATCGGGGGAGCATCGAGGAACTCGAACACTGCCTCGGCCACGCTCGACGCGATCTCTCCTCCAAATCCACCGACAAGCGGGGCTTCCTGTAATACGAGGAGGCGGCCGGTCTTCTTCACCGAGGTGGTTACTGTATCGCGGTCCCAGGGAGCAAGCGTTCTCAGGTCGATGACCTCTATTTCGTAGTTCTCCTGCGAAAGCTGGTCGGCGACCTCAAGCGCCCAGCGAACACCCAAACCATAGGTGACGATGGTAGCATCCGCCCCACTGCGGAGCGTTCTCGCCGACCCGATCGGCGTCGTATAGTAACCGGCAGGTACCGGACCGCGTAATAATCGGTAGAGATGCTTGTGTTCGAACACCAGCACGGGGTTCGGGTCGTTGATTGCAGCGATAAGGAGCCCTTTCATGTCATCCGGCGACGACGGGATGACGACCTTGAGGCCGGGCACGCTCGTGAACCACGCCTCTACACATTGAGAGTGGAAGGGGCCTGCGGCGATGTTTCCACCATAAGGCGCCCTGATCGTGACGTTCAGCGGCGCACCCCACCGGTAGTGCGTGGTCGCGAGATTGTTTACGATCTGATTGAAGCCACAACTGATGAAGTCGGCATACTGGATCTCGAGTACCGGCTTCAACCCGGCCAAGGCCATACCCATGGCTGCACCGACTGCACCGCTTTCTATGATCGGGGTGTTTCGGACTCGATTCTCCCCAAAGCGCTCGACAAAACCTGCCGTCACCTTGAAAACACCTCCGTATTCGGCCACGTCCTGGCCGAGGAGGACTACTGCGTCATCCCGCTCCATCATCTCCGCCAGCCCCTCGGTTACAGCATCGATGAACCTCAGCTCGACGTTATTCGAGGCCGGCTCGTGCACCGCACCTGAACTTGGCGCAAACACATCTGCGCGTTCCGCCGCAGGAGTGCTCACAACCATGGGCTGATTGAGTGCATACTCCACGGCCTCACTCACCTCCTCCTCCAGCCGGGAGCGCATCGAGGCCATTTCGTCCGAGCTCAGGGCGCCCGAGGCGACCACCTGACCTTCGAGGCGAGCAACGGGATCGCGCGCCGACCACTCCTCAATCAATTCGTCAGGTACGTATCGGGTACCGGACGCCTCCTCGTGTCCGCGAACCCGAAAAGTCTTCATCTCGAGCAGTGTCGGTCGGGATTCGTCACGGGCGCGGCGCGCAGCGTCGGCCACCGCGGAGGCGACCGCGATCAGGTCGTTTCCATCCACCGCCTGGCCTTCCATGCCGTATCCACGAGCCGCTTCAGCGAGGTCCGGCGTTGCCACGACATCCGAGGTGGGCGTCGATAGCCCGTAGCCGTTGTTCTCCAGGACGAAGATCACTGGCAAGGACCAGCACGCAGCGAGGTTGAGCGCTTCGTGGAAGTCGCCTTCGCGCGAGGCGCCGTCGCCCACGAAGGCCGCGGCTACAAATCCCTGGTCGCGGTATTTGGAGGCCACACCGAGACCGCAGGCGACCGGGAGCATGGCGGCCACGTGGGAGATCATCCCGATAATGCGACGCTCCGGCAACCCAAAGTGAAAGGTCCGGTCCCGACCCTTCGTGAAGCCACCGTCGCGACCCATGAGCTGGCAGAAGAGCGGCCGCAACTCGACGTCGCGGGTCGTCCAGACGCCGAGATTACGATGCGTCGGAAGGATGTAGTCGCGGTCCTCCAGTGCCAGAGCAACACCTACCGCTATCGCCTCCTGGCCATATCCGCTGAACCATTTCGAGATGCGCCCTTGACGTATCAAGCGCAACATCTTTTCCTCGATCACGCGGGGCTTGAGGATCGCTGCATATGCTGCAGCCAGGTCGAGGTGGGCTGTGGTCGATGAATCGATTGACATGTAGACGAGTGGGACGCAGTCGCTATCTGCCCTTGCCTGCAACAGCAGTTCGGATGGTACGAAACAGAATCTTGAAATCCATCCGAAGGCTCATGTTCTCGATGTAAAACAGATCATACTTCACTTTCTGTCGCACGTCTGCCAGGCTCGCGTCGTACTTCCACTTGACTTGCGCCCATCCGGTAATCCCCGGCTTAACCCGATGGCGGCGACTATACAGGGGAATCTCTTCAGCGAGGCGTTCGACAAAATACGGTCGTTCCGGTCTCGGGCCGACCAGGCTCATGTCGCCCTTAAGGACGTTCCAGAACTGGGGAATCTCGTCGAGTCGTGTCTTCCGCAGCCACCTTCCGATCGGCGTGTAGCGGGGGTCATCCTCGGTCGCCCACACGGGACCTGAGGTTGCCTCGGCGTTCTCGTGCATCGTCCTGAACTTATACATGGTGAAGCTGCGTCCATTCCGGCCAACGCGCTGCTGCCGGTATATGGCAGGACCGGGCGAGGTGAGCCGGATCAAAATGCCTATGAGGATCCAGACGGGAAGTCCTACGAGAAGGACAATTGTCGAAACCAGTGCGTCGAGCAGCCGCTTGGTACTCTGTTCCCATGCCGGCATCGGCTCCGGTAGCACCTCGATCAGCGGCAGGCCGTACATGTGCTCGGTCCTGGCCATCCCGCCAACGACGGAATAGAAGTCCGGAACGAGTTTCAGGCGAACCGGCTTGCCGTCGCACAGCCGAAGCACCTCCATAAGTGCATCCTGATCCTCGGAGCCGAGCGCGATGAGCACGTCCTGAATCTCGAGCTCGTCGATGAGGTCTGGAAGCGCTTCGATGGATTTGGACACTGCTGATGTCCGAACGGTGGTGAGCACATCCGAGGTGTCGCCGGAGTTGCCCGAGTCGCCCAGGAAGGTCTCCGGGCGAGCCCGTGTATCGGTGAAGTCTGACGGGACCCCGTCCCGGCCATGAAAGCCGTTCCGCTCCAGTCTCACGGCTCCGACGATGTTGAGGCCTGCCTCGGGGTACTGACCGACCTCACGGTACAGCTGCTCGACGCGGTCGCTCCAGCCAACGACCAGTGCATTGTGCGTTCCAAATCCGCGCGTTACCAGCGACTTCTGCACCGAGCGAACGACGATTCGGCCAACAGCGGTACATGCGAAGACGGCGGCCCAGTAGAAAAGAATGGCGAGACGCGTCGACCCCGGTTGAAGGGCATCGATGTAGATCGCGAACACAAGGATCAGAATACCGATCGACACGACTTTGAAGAGCGATACGAGTTCGTCGAAGCGACTATCCGCATGGCGTTCGCGGTAGAGTCCGAAGAAGGTGAAGATGGTCAGCCAGTAGATCATCAACGTCCCACTGACCAACAGCATCCCGACGGGATACACCTCGGGTATTCCGAACCACTGCCACTCGAACCGGACCATAAAGTGCATCCAGTTGGCGGCGCCGAACGCGAGTGCGTCGACCAGAAAGAGTGTTACGAGCTCGATTCTCCTCGACACGACGAAGCTCTGTTACGCTGGAAGTGCTGCATGCCGGGGCTAAGCTTCAATCCCGGAGCATAGAAATGTATGAAATTTATTGGGTTCGCGGTAAGAAGCTGACGAGGGGGCGGCCCTTCACGCCGCTCTCTCGCCGAAACGCTACTCGAGACGGAATCGGAATGTGATCGCTCCTACCTGATTCTCTTGCGGAGCATTTGCCGGCAACGGGTTGAAGCGCCATTCGCTCAGCGTCTCCAGAACGGACCGCTCAAGCGCTGGATTGCCCTTCATCATTGGGATACGCTGAACGATTCGTCCCTGAGGATCGACTGTGATTCGGACCTTGATGATCGCGTTAACCTTTTCGCTGTAATCCGGCACCGGCGTCGTAACCGGAACGCGGTTTAAACCTTCGATTTGGAACGGTGCGGTCTTGGCCTCGTCGGTGCCCGTACCTTCGTCCCCCGTATTGGCGCCTCCGGTGCCGTCGGGCGCTCCGGCTCCAATCGGGCGCGGCTCCTGAGTGGGCGGTGTAGGCC
>JAHHLP010000558.1 GCA_018679295.1 Rhodothermia bacterium | reverse complement strand
GTGTTACGAGTGCCGGACGCCAGTGTTGCGGGCAGTCAATCCCGGAGCCGGCCATTTTACAGGCCGCGGGCCGGCGAGTGGCGGGAGAGGGCCTACACTTTTATTCTGATTACACTTACAATAGGAGGCAGGTGTGCGCATATCTTGAAAATGGGGCCGCTCGTGATGGTCGCTGGTTGCCGAGAGGAGAGCTTGCTTCTTTGTCATGCGCGTGCCGCCCGATAACTGGTCCGAGCACCAAATGGTGGAGGTCGATTATGCCGGTCAAAAGACTAAAGGAGTATCTCGACGCGAACAGCATCAAGTACGTCATCATTCGACACTCGCCCGCCTACACAGCCCAGGAGGTCGCCGCATCGGCGCACATTCCCGGCAAGGAGTTGGCCAAAACGGTGATGGTGACCATCGACGATGACATGGCGATGGCGGTGCTGCCGGCCTCGTATCATGTCAACATGGACCGCCTGGCCGAGATTACGGGTGCCAAGCATGTCGGACTCGCGAAAGAGGAGGAGTTCAAGGACCTCTTTCCTGCCTGCGAGGTAGGCGCCATGCCGCCTTTCGGCAACCTGTACGACATGAAGGTATTTGCTGACGCCGCGCTAGCGGAAGATGAAGAGATCGCCTTTGCTGCCGGAACGCATACGGAGTTGATTCGACTCTCGTACACGGATTTCGTCAGGCTCGTCGAACCTATCACCGTCCAGTTCAGCCTCGAGTACGCGTGAGGCGGATCGACTGCGGAACGGTGTGCTTACCGCCTCTCCTCTGAGGCGGAAGGGGTTCGTACGGCCATTGGCGTATCTTGTGCGTTTCTCGAATTACCTATCACGGCCACGCCATAATACATGAGAATCAGCCGTCTGCGGATACTCGTGTCGATTAGGAGAGTCTGGCGCTTTCTGCGCGACGTGGTGATGGGTTTCAAGGCAAATCAGGGATTGCTCCTCTCGGGCGCTGTTGCCTTCTACACGCTGCTCTCGATCATTCCGATGTTTGCGCTTCTGTTGGTGGGCCTATCAACGTTTGTGCCCGAGGAGACGCTGATTGCGATCGTGTCGGAGAACATCAGCCTGGTCCTGCCGGATCTTACTGACAACCTCGTAGCGCAGATAACGCAGGTCTATGAGTACCGCCAGTTCGTGTCGTGGGTGGGTCTCGGTGTCCTACTGTTCTTCAGCTCGCTCGCATTTACGGTGCTCGAGAATGCGCTATCGGTAATATTCTTTCATCGCGTTGCCATCAAGCGGCGGCACTTTCTCACCTCCGCCATCCTGCCTTACCTGTTCATCCTGCTCGTCGGCGTTGGCATCCTGATCATCACGACGGCTACCGGCTTGATGCAGGCATTCGAGGGACGTGAGTTGGAGGTGCTTTCGTGGTCGTGGAAGCCGAGCAACATCACGACACCGCTGATCCATATCATGGGCGTGGCCGGTCACATTGTGCTTCTCACATCGGTGTATCTCGTCCTGCCCGTCGGGAAGATCTCACTTCGCCACGCCCTAATCGGGGGCATTGTCGCGGGTCTGCTGTGGGAAATCGTACGCAGAATCCTGGTGTGGTATTTTTCGACGCTTTCGTTCGTCAGTGTCGTGTACGGGTCTTTTGCTGCTACGATCGTCGCTCTTTTGTCGCTCGAGGCCGGCGCCATAATCGTCCTGCTGGGGGCGCAGGTGATCGCGGAGTACGAGCGCAGTCTGGGGGGAATCCCGGTTCAGCCGGGCTTCGTGCTTCATACGGATGCGCCGGAGGTCATCCCGGAGGTCGACGATTCCGTCCCGGTCTAGCGGGAGCGCCGACTGAAGGCGCTGCACTCCGCAACTTCAGACGTGTTACGGAGCCCGACTACTCGTCCTCCTCGGCCAGCTTGCCGAAGAACCGGTAGTCAAGCGATTTGCGCCCCGGTCCGAACACGAAGAAGACGATCAGGAGGAAGAGGACCAGCGCTGCAAGCTCAAGCGACTGGTTTGGCGTTGCAAGCCCCTCTCGGACGTGCACCACGAGGACGGCGCCGACGAGTACGGGAATCTGAATCAGTGCCGCCACGCGGGTGAAGAGCCCTATCATCAAGAGGAGTCCCCCGACAAGGTGCGCTGACATGATGTAGTAGGAGACCCAGTCAACAACCTTGTCCGGCGCCAGCTCGGCCAACGATTCCGGGTTGAGTGCGAACAGCAGGCCGCGAACGAGAAGCGCAGCGCCCAAAAACATGCGAATCAGGTCGGACGCGACCGTGTTGTGGCTCCATTGCCATTGAAGTAGTCTCTGGTAGCCGGTCATCGGGTATCCTGAATCTGGTCGTAGCTGATTTCCATTTCCGGGAGTGACATCCATTTTGGATCGCCTTCCGGCTTGAAATTCTGTGTGGCCACGAAGTGCCACCCCTGATGGAAGTTCAGTTTGAACTTGCCACCTCCAAAATGCTGCAGCAGGAACTCCTCGGGATTGTTCAGAAGATCGAACATATCCGACGGCTCGTATCTGGCCAGCGTCTTGAAACGGACCGAGTTCTGCCACGGCTCCTGAACGAGAACGGTCACGGAGCTGGCGCCCAGAACCTCGAGGAAGCGGCTCTGGAGCTGTTCGTCCGTCGGCGCGGCAACGCCTTCACGCGCGAGCGCCTTTTCGACGTAGGGTCTATAGATGGTCCACACCCACTCCATGCTCGGCCGGGCAGTCAGTTCTTGAAAGCTGATCGGTAAAACAGCGCGAACGCTCCGAAAACGAAAACGACCACGCCCGCAATGGCGGCGAGCTCGTTTATGGAAATCCCAGGCGGCAAATTGGTGATTCCCAGTATGAAGAGAACGACGCCGATCACGGCGACCACCGCATACTTGACGATCAGGACCGTGCGGGCACGCCGTTCCGCCGCTGTAGGCCCAGGCTTCGGTGTGGACGGAGTGCGGTCGGCCACTCGCTGGCGCTGTCGCTCCGCCTCCTCCACTTTTTCGCGACGCTGCTGCGCTACCCTTTCTTCAACCCTTTTCTGACGCTGTTCCTCGGTTATTTCCTCGCCCGCCTCGACGCCTGATCCGCGAAGGAAAATGAGGTCGTCAAGCGAGATAGAGCCGGCTCCGAACAGGAAGAGAATACAAAGCACGAATAGCACCAACGCCGCAAGCTCAAGCGACTGTTCGGGCGCCAGCAGGCCGCCTTGCACGAAAGCGAGAAAGACGGCGACGATCAGGACAGGGATCTGGATGAGCGCTGCAAGACGGGTAAAAAGGCCTGCTGCCAGCATCAAGCCGCCAATAATGTGCGCCAGGGTGACCGCGTGGATCAAAATGATCGGGACCAGCCAATCGACGCCCTCCTGCTGCACGAGTCCAATTACGCGAGACTGGTCGGACATGAAGAGGACGCCTCGAATGAACAGCGCTATCCCGAGAAAAATGCGGATCAGGTCGAGCCCGACGTCGTCATGCGTTTCAGTCAGACCGACCAGCTTGAATTTCTTTTCCATCTGCGGGTGAGCGGCTCTTCACGTACTGAAGGGTAGGTTCCGAACGCTTTCTGCGTCCGGGAGAGTGCAATGAATGTAACACCGAGCGCCTCGATTACTCAACAATCTCGGGCAGTCGCCCGGAGCCGCGCGGCGGACTGGTTTGGAATCATACCGCTGAGCCTCTTTCCATTTCGTACAATTTTGTTATTTTCGGCGCGTAAAGAAATTGTTAAGGTGCTGTCCCGCCAACAGAGGTTTGCGATGCAATTCAATAGAGTACTTCCCTACGCTGCTTCACTGCTCCTCGTCACGCTCATGGCGTGCGGCGGAGGTGATTCCGGTTCATCAACCGATTCCGGCTCGGAGTCGTCCTCGGCCGGACAAACAGCAGCGACCACGGCCCTCGGTACGGCATCGGTCAGCGGAACGGTAACCTACTCGGGCACCGCGCCGGAGATGAGCCGGGTCCGCCTCGACAAGGAATGCCGGGATCTAAACGCTGAGCCGGTTCACGCCCAGACCGTTCTGGTCAACGAGAACGGCACGCTTCAAAACGTATTTGTCTACGTGAAGGAAGGGCTTCCCGACGGTTACTCGTTCTCGACCCCGGGCGAGGCGGTCGTATTCGACCAGTCCGGCTGCATGTACGAGCCGCACGTGTTCGGCATCCAGGTGGGCCAGCCGCTGAAAATCCTTAACTCGGATCCGCTGCTCCACAACATTCATGCGCTCTGCGAGAAGAACCGGCCGTTCAACTTCGGCATGCCTAAGCAGGGCGACGAGCGGACGCGTGAGTTCCGCGTACCCGAGGTGATGGTGAAGATCAAGTGCGACGTGCATCCATGGATGAGTGCGTACGCGGGCGTGGTCGATCATCCGTTCCACTCGGTTACGGGTGGCGATGGAAGCTTCTCGCTGAGCAGTCTGCCGGCCGGCACCTACACGATTGAGGCGTGGCACGAGGAGTACGGCATGTCTGCACAGACCGTTACGGTGGCCGATGGAGAGACCGCTACGGTTGACTTCGACTTTGGTGGGGCTGCGGCGACGAGCTGACAAGCGGTCGCGTCTCGCCCTTGATTGACTTCCGACGATCGGCCTCGCACTCGCGGGCGGTTCGTTCGACATAGATTCGGCAACGGCCTAACGGGTCTCTTGCCGTCGGTACCCGCACGTTGCGCTGCGGTGGATGGAGTCCGCAGTTTCGCGGGCGTGGAGGCTAGCATCCTCCCTGAAGTCAGAAAGGCGAGAACGAGACAAAACTTAGTTTATGGCCAACAGCGCCGAAGGCTCGACGACCCACGAAACACACCACGTCGCGGAGTCGCACGCCGACCACGATCACCACCACGAGCTGGGCTTCTGGCGCAAGTACGTATTCTCGACCGACCACAAGGTCATCGGGATCCAGTACGGCCTTACGAGCCTGCTCTTCCTCTTCATCGGCTTCACGTTCATGATGCTGATGCGATGGCAGCTTGCCTATCCGGGTGAGCCGCTGCCGCTTATCGGATGGCTGTTCAGCGATGAGACCATGCCGGGCGGCGTGATGCTCCCTGAGTTCTACAACCAGCTGGGAGCGATGCATGGGACGATCATGGTGTTCCTTGGTATCGTTCCGCTGGCTGTCGGTGCGTTCGGCAACTACGTCGTGCCGCTGCAGATAGGCGCTCCCGACATGGCCTTCCCGAAACTCAACATGGCCAGCTACTGGGTCTACTTTGTGGGCGGGATCGTGATGCTTGTCAGCTTCTGGGTGCCGGGTGGAGCAGCGCAATCAGGATGGACGTCCTATCCGCCACTGGCAAACATCGTAATGACCGGGCAGACGATGTGGCTGATCGGCATGGTCTTCCTCATCACGTCGTCGCTGCTGGGCGCGGTCAACTTCCTGACGACCATTATTCAGCTCCGCGCCGACGGTCTGACATTCTTCCGCCTTCCGTTTTTCGTTTGGGCTCAGTTCGTTACGTCATTCCTTCTTCTTCTTGCCTTTCCACCGCTTGAGGCCGCCGGCGTTCTGCAGCTGATGGACCGTCTGGTCGGCACCAGCTTCTTCATGCCGTCGGGACTGGTTGTGAGCGGCGAGGCACTGGACGTGGCTGGTGGCGGCAGCCCGCTGCTGTGGCAGCACCTGTTCTGGTTCCTGGCGCACCCTGAGGTCTATGTGCTCATCCTCCCGGCGATGGGGATCGTCGCTGAGGTCATCGCGAACAACACCCGCAAGCCGCTATGGGGCTACAAGGTGATGGTGTACTCGCTGATTTTCCTCGGCTTCATGTCGTTCATCGTTTGGGCGCACCACATGTTTATCACCGGAATGGGGACGGCGATATCAGGCTTCTTCCAGATCACTACCATGATCATCTCGATCCCGTCGGTGATCATCCTTTCGGCCCTGCTCTTATCTCTTTGGGGTGGCTCGATTCGCTTCACCACACCGATGCTGTTCGCGCTCGCCTTCCTTCCGATGTTCGGCATCGGCGGACTAACCGGCTTGCCACTGGGACTTGCCCCAACCGACATTCCCCTGCATGACACGATGTACGTGATCGGTCACTTCCACTATGTGGTGGCGCCGGGGACCATTCTCGCATTATTCGCCGGCATCTACTACTGGTACCCGAAGGCGACTGGTCGGAAGCTCAACGATACGCTCGGAAAGCTTCACTTCTGGGGGTCGCTGATTTTCATGAATGGCATTTTCCTGCCCATGTTTATTCAGGGCATGGCCGGCGTGTCGCGGCGGCTGTACGACGGCGGTCAGATCTACGAGTTTGCCGAGGGGGTCGTCCACTACAACGAGTTCATGTCGATCAGCGCATGGCTGCTCGCTGTAGCCCAGATACCGTTCATCATCAACTTCTTCATGAGCATCTGGAAGGGTAAGGAGGTGGACGAGAATCCCTGGGAGGCCACCACGCTAGAGTGGACGGCGGCCCCGTCCCCGCCTGTCGGCCATGGCAACTTCGAGACGATTCCGGTCGCTCACCGAGGGCCGTACGAGTACAGCGTTCCAGGTGCCGCAACTGACTTTACGCCACAGAATCAACCCTAGCCGCAGCCTCGATGGACATTCCGTACACGATTACCCCTCGGGCCGACACCGGCGTCTACAACGCAAAGCTTGGCGTGTGGCTGTTTCTGGCGTCCGAGGTGATGCTATTCGGTGGCCTCTTTTCCGCCTACATCTTCTTGCGGATCGGCGCTCCGGAATGGCCGGGGATGATTCACGGCGAGTCGTTCGCGCGAGCGTCGGACATCCTCAACGTTCCACTCGCCACGCTGAACACCATGATCCTCATCGGCTCCAGTGTGACGATGGTGCTGGCGTGGGCGTCGCTGCTGCTGAATCGGTTCGACCGGTATCGCCTGTACATGGGGTTAACCTTTCTTGCCGGCCTCGCCTTCCTGGTCGTGAAGGCGTTCGAGTACGGCTCGAAATTCGAGCACGGATATCTGCCGGCTGAGTCGAACTTCCTGGCGATCTACTTCACGCTGACGGGTCTCCACGGGCTGCACGTGATTGGGGGGATGGTGGTGAACGGCTATCTGCTCGGACCGGGCGCGAAGATGTGGAAGACGAAGCCGGCGCAGTTTATAAACCGCGTCGAGGTTGCGGGCCTGTATTGGCACTTCGTGGACCTCGTCTGGATTTTCCTTTTTCCAACGATCTACCTACTGTAGAGCATGGCTCAAACACACACCGCCGAGGAAGTCCGGAAGCACGTACGTGTGTACCTGATGGTTTTCGGAGCTCTCGCCGTTCTGACCGTCGTCACCGTTGCTGTCGGTTATCTGCATCTGCCGATCGTGCCGGCGCTGGTCGTTGGCCTTTTGATCGCGTCCGTCAAGGCGGGACTAGTTGCCGCCTACTTCATGCACCTCGTCTCGGAGCGGAAGGTCATTTATGGCGTGCTCATCATGACCGGCCTGTTTCTGCTGGCCATGTTTATCCTCTTTATTTCCGCATACGCCGATCAGGACGGAGGGCTGATTGTCTCTTAAAGCACTGCATATCGTGTTCATTACGTCGTCGGTCATTCTGGTCGCCGGATTGGGCGTCTGGCAGATGGCGGTCTACTTTGGCGGCGGCGCCATGCTCTCACTCGTGTGGGGCATGGCGGCCCTCGGAGCTGCCGTGATCCTCGTCATCTATGGGGTCAACTTTCTCAAGAAGCTGAAGAAGATCAGCATGCTGTAGCTCATGATGCGCGCACCCAAACTTATTGTTGCGATCGCCGGGATTGCTGTGTGGGCACTGGCTTCACCGACCTTGGCTCGGGCCTGCGAGACCTGTTTTGGAGCCTCCGTGGATTCCGAGGTCACTCGGGGCATCGGCCTCGCGATGCTGCTGCTCCTTGTTGTGGTGACGATGATATTTGCCGGGATCCTCTGGTTCTTCTGGAACATGATGGATCGTACGCGCAAGCTCCGTGAGGGGCGCCTCATGCCACCGCACAACCCGGCCGTCATTCCACCCACAGCCCTTAACTAGACACCATCTTCGAACTCCGATGAGGGAATTCCTGGACATCAGCGGACTCTTGGGCATGCCCGATCCTGCGTCGGCTCACGCGCCGCAGATCGACTTCATGATGGCGCTCGTGCACTGGCTGATGCTCGTGCTTTTCATCGGGTGGGGCATCTATTATATCTACGTGCTTGTCCGATTCCGCAGGTCGAAAAACCCGGCCGCGTCCTACGAAGGGACGAAGGCGAAATACTCGACATACCAGGAGAGCGGTATCGTGGTGGCCGAGGCCTTGCTGCTGGTCGTGTTTGCCTTTCCCATCTGGGGGTTCCTGAAGAATGAGTTTCCTCCGGCAGAGGATGCGGTAGAGGTGCACGTCGTGGCGGAGCAGTTTGCGTGGAACTTCCATTACCCGGGCGACGACGGGGCGTTTGGTCGCCGCAGCATCGACTTGATCGACCTGGCAACCAACCCGCTCGGACTGGACATGACGGATCCTGCAGCACAGGATGACATCATCACGGTTAACGAGATGCATCTGCCGGTCGACCGCAATGTCATCGTGAAACTGACCTCGAAGGATGTCATCCACAGCTTTGCGCTCCCGCACATGCGCGTCAAACAGGATGCGATTCCCGGGCTCGAGATACCCCTTTGGTTCCGTCCGACGAAGGTGGGTGACTATGAGATTTCATGTGCGCAGCTCTGCGGGTTGAGTCACTATCGCATGCGCGGTTACCTGACCATTCATTCTCAGCCAGATTATGAGACGTGGCGTGTAGAGGCTCTGGAGTTGCAGCGGGAATTCATGTAGACGATCATCCTGGCGCTTGCTGACGGCGGCGCGACTATTCCAATCGGAGACAAAATGACGAGTGGCGCAAGAACCACGGAGCGCAGGCTGCTGATTCTCGGCGGGGTCTCGCTGGCTGCCACGCTCGTCCTCCTTGTAGCGACCGAGGCCTTCGGCTTCACCCCGCAGGACGCTTCCCAGCCGGAGTACCGCGCTATGCCTGTTATTGGCAGCCGGGTTGCGATGTGGGTCGTAGCGCAGCTCCACCTCATGTTCGCGGCCTTCGTTCTCGCCGTGCCCATGTTCGCCCTGATCATCGAGATCATCGGCTACGTCACGAAGGACAAGCGCTACGACGATCTCGCCTACGAATTCACAAAGCTGCTCTCGGTCTCGTTCAGCTTCACCGCAACGCTGGGCGCCCTGCTGACATTCATGCTGATCGTCCTGTATCCGCGTCTCGCCGGATACATGGTCAAGATCTTCAGCTGGACGTTCTTTCCGTACGTGCTGCTGTTCTTTCTCGAGGCGATCTTCCTTTACAGCTATTACTACGGTTGGGGAAAATTCTCGCCGAAGGTCCACATTGCGCTCGGCGTTGGACTCAACATCGTCGGCACGGCGATCATGTTCATCGCAGATGCGTGGCTGACGTTCATGAACACGCCGAACGGCATATCCGAGACCGGCGAACTCGTCAGTATGTGGGACGCCGTCAACAACTTCATCTGGATGCCGATCAACGTGCACCGCATCATTGCCAATGTTGCCTTCGGTGGATCGGTAGCGGCGGCGTACGGCGCATACAAGTTTCTCGGCGCCAAGAACGATCGAGAAAGAGCCCACTACGACTGGATGGGCTACATCGGTAACTTCATCGCCATCAGCGCGCTGCTGCCGCTTCCCTTCGCCGGCTACTGGCTGGGCAAGGAGATCTATGCGTACTCGCAGAGTCTCGGCATCACCCTGATGGGCGGTACGTTTTCGTGGCTCTTTATCATCCAGGCGGTCCTGATTGGCAACCTGTTCCTCGCCGCCAACTACTACCTGTGGGTGAGCATGGAGCGCATCGAGGGGGCGGAGCGGTACAGGAAGTTCATCAAGTACTTGCTGGCGTCAATCGCGGTCTGCTTTCTGGTCTGGGCGACGCCCCACTCGCTGGTTGCGTCGGTCGAGGAATCGCGCGCAATGGGCGGTTCGCACCACCCCGTTCTCGGCGTGCTGGGGGTTATGTCGGCCAAGAACACTGCGGTAAACATCCTGATCCTTACGACCTACATCAGCTTTCTGCTGTACCGAAGAGGAAACAAGGAGGCAACGGTCAGTTGGGCGCGCACGGGAAATATCATCCAGTTCTCGATTTTCGCTGCGGTGATCATCTTCGTGGTCTTCCTCGGTGTGTATGGCTACTTCGTCGAGGCGCGCGTGCGAATCGGGCTGTCGGTCCCGCAGGTTTTGTCCGTGTTGTTCGCGATGATCGCGGTGACCATCATCGATATCTTCTTGTTCAAGAACGCAAAGATCCGCGGCGAAATACGATGGGGCGACATGCCCGCCCGCGCCCAGTACGCGCTTTTCTTCATTGCGATCACGTTCGCGTGGACGATGGGGCTCATGGGTTATGTGCGTGCAGGCATGCGCCAGCACTGGCACGTGTATGGGGTGATGGCCGACACCTCGCCTGACGCGTTTACGCCCACGCTTGGCTTTGCCTCGAACGTTATTTCAATCACGGTCCTGATCTTCTTCACGTTCATAGCCTTCGTGTTCTGGCTAGCCGGACTGTCGGGTAAGAAGACGGTTTCTGAGACCGTGGAGGAGGCCCCGTGAAGACCGGCCTGAAGATATTCGCCTTTGCCATCCTCGTGTCGCTGTTCTACAGCTATGTCGGCCAAACTGTGCCGCAGAAGATCACTTATCCGCCGGAGTCGGCCGAGCTGGGCGCCGACATGTCGGCAACAGAGCTGGCCGCTGCGGGTGAGGAGATCGTCGGCGGCAAGGGTACCTGCCTCGGCTGTCACACGATTGGTTCGCACTCGGAGTCGCTTCGTTTTCCGGATCTTGGCGGGATCGGCGCTGCTGCGGCAACCCGAGTCGAGGGTCAGGACGATGTGACGTACCTCGCGGAGTCGCTTTACGAGCCCAACAAGTTTATCGTCGAAGGCTTTCTTGGGGGCATGCCCGTAATCAACAAGCCACCGATCGGACTCTCGGACGACGAGATCAAGGCGGTGATCGCGTATCTGCAGAGCCTCGGGGGAACGCCGACGGTGACGCTGGCGACCGATCTTGGCTATACGACGGCGGAGCAGGCCACCGCTTCTCCGGCACAGGCGGCAGCGTCCGGAGCGAGCACCGGACCCGCTCTTGACGGCCCGGGTGTTTTCGCAGCCTACGGCTGTGCGGCGTGTCACAACATTCTCACGGCGGATCGGGGAGTAGGACCGAGCCTCCATGACACCGGCTCAAGAATGACCAAGCCGGAGATCTACGAAGCGATCGTAGACCCCGACGCCATCGTGGCTGAGGGATACCCGGCAGGGGTGATGGGCGCCACCCTGTCCGCATCGGGCTTCTACCAGAAAGTATCGACGGAAGAGCTCAAGGCACTTGTCGACTATCTCGCAGATCAGAAAGGCGGATAAATGAATCTGATTGTGGTCGGGGCGGTCGTCGCAGCACTGATCGCCCTGAGATTTCTTAAGCCGAATGCACTCGCATGGACCGCAGCCACGTGGGTGGCGCTCTACGTCGCGTTCAGGTGGGGCATCGAGCCGCCGCTGCCCGCATCAATCGTCAACATGTTCATGGGCATCGTGACGATCGCACTGCTCGCGTTCGTGTCGGCCGACTCAGAGCGGCTGCGCTCGGCGAAATCCAACATCGTCAATTTTTTGGTGCGCAAGAAGTACACGGTGCCGCTGCTCATCGTGTTGGTGGCGCTTCCGCTGCTGGTTGCATTCAAGATCTACGTTGACATGTCGAGGTCGCCGCAGCCGCCGGTTACAGGCAGAACGATTCATCCGCCCCCGCCGGCTACGATTTCGTTCAAGGGCAAGACGGTCGACCTGGGCGCGGTTGAGAATCCATTTCGGGAGATCGAGGAAACCGACCCCGAAGTGTTCGCGGCGCACGTGGAAAACGGCAAGCGGGTGTACCATCAGAACTGCGTCTTCTGTCACGGCGACCACATGGAGGGAGACGGCATCTTCGCGCACGGATTCGATCCCATCCCCGCAAACTTCCAGGATGCTACTACCATCGCGATGTTGCAGGAGTCCTATCTCTTCTGGCGGATAGCCAAGGGTGCCCCGGGACTTCCGATGGAGTCCACTCCCTGGGCATCGGCCATGCCCGCGTGGGAGAAATTCTTGACGGAAGATGAGATCTGGGACGTGATCATCTTTCTGTATGACTACACGGGCCACCGGCCGCGGGCGAAGGAGGAACTGCATTGAGTAGGATGCTCGCCATAGTGATCACAGGTCTTCTCGCTGCGCCGGCGACGATTGCGCAGGACATCGATCTCGGCACCGAAGCGCAGCGCGAAGAGGGGCGGCAGCTGTACATGGACAAGTGTGCACAGTGTCATGGCGTAGAGGGCGACGGCAACGGCCCGGCCAAGACGGTCTTCCGTCCGCAGCCTCGCGACTTTACCTCTTCGACGTACAAATTCAGGACGACCCCTAGCGGCGAGCTGCCCACCGACTCAGATATCATGCGCAGCATTCGGGAGGGCATGCCATATACGGGAATGCCGGCGTGGCCGTCGCTGTCGGACGGCGAGGTGCGGAATCTGATTTACTTCATAAAGACCTTCGCGGACGACTTCTCCGGGCCTTTCGCCGAAGTGACGCCGATGGAAATCCCGGACGACGTCTCCATGTCGGAGGAGTCGATCGAGCGGGGTCGCGTCGTCTATGAGGAGAACCAGTGCTTCGACTGCCACGGGATGGCGGGTCGTGGCGACGGCAAGTCGGCGACGACGCTCGAGGATCAGTGGGGCGTCCACATACGGCCGGCGGACCTTACCAAACGCTGGACCTTCCGTCGCGGTATCACGCGCGAAGACATCTACAAGACGTTTCAGACGGGCCTCGACGGATCACCGATGCCGTCTTACGAGATCGATCCGCCCGAAGACGCGTGGCACCTCGTGAACTTCGTCCATTCGCTGTCGCGTGACGAGCCCAACTACGCGACGATGGTCGTGGCCGCACCTGCAGGCGAGGCCCTGGGTGTGGACGTCATGGAGCGATCGGCGTTTGACATTGCCCAGCCGGCACTGCTCCCGGTTGTGGGTC
>JAHHLP010000365.1 GCA_018679295.1 Rhodothermia bacterium | reverse complement strand
TACACGAGCCTGCTGCTTCCCGATGGTGTGACCAGTGCCCAACATCGAAGGGGTGCCCGCGACATTGATCCGCAGGCACCCCTTTCACTCCTTCGGTGACTTTAGCTCCTAGTTGCCAGCTGCCTGCACAGACGCGACGAGCATCCAGGTCTCACCGTGTACCAGATCCCGCGCGTCTTCCATGACTTGACCGATCGCTGCCATCTCCCAGTCGGGATGAGCGGTCTTCGCGGCTTGAGCAACGGGTGCAGGGCCGAGTTTCTTCAGAAAGTCGACCGTGCCGTAGTTGTATGGCATCGACGTGCCGTACGGCGTCCACAAGCTGTACAGCCCCCAGCCGGCCCGATGGCCTTCGTCCTTCAACACCTGATGGATCGGCTTCCAGATTTCCCTTTCCTTCCGCAGAGCGTTGGTGCCGTCATGAGCACGCATCTGGTTGACCTGCGCGTATTGATGCTCTCCTGGCGGGATGCCATCGACCCAGGTCCAGAGCTCGGTCCACACCATCTCGCGCGATGCATTCGTCTTCATGCCGATCTCATTCCAATCCTTGTCGGGATGCACGGTGGCGAAGACATCCGCGAAGGAAGTGGGGTCGTTCAACTGCTCCTCGCCGAGATAGGTATTGACCGTGTAGTAGTCGCAATCTGATCGATCGCCGTACAACACCCAGTACAGCGCCCAGGTGTTTTTCTTGCCCTGGTTCACCATGGCCTGATGCATGGGCTGCCAGATTTCGGTTTCAACATTCTCGTAGTCGGCAGAGGTCGACTTCATGCAGTCGACCTGAACGTAAAGTGTAGGCTGCTCCTCGTCCTGAGCTGTAGCCTGCTGGGGCAGAATTAAGATGGCGATCAACAACGCTGCCGTCGCGATCGCCGGCCTTGCATATAACATTCGCTTGTTCCTCCAGTATAGCTTTTGAATACCGTCAATTACGCTATTTGTATCAGATATTCAACCGCAGCTCGCCATACAACCCGTGAGCTATGTGCCTTTGATCCGCGGACATCTCGTTCAAAGATCCGATTGCTGACCTGCTTGAAATCAGAATGTAGAATACTCGATCAAGAACCGTTTCTGGGATTCATGACGCGATCGGACGGTTGAAGATCGCCGGCCAAGAGGCTATTTTTTCTTCCATGCTCGGCGCATGAGCCTTTTCGCGGCAAAGTCTGTCGCCAACAATAATGCCTAAAGGCGGTTAACTAAGCTGGCCCACCTCTCACCACCATCCAGAGCCAGGAAAGCGCGATCGTGCACCAAACCCTTTCCGGTTTTCGGGAGGGTTTTTTTGCAAACATCGGGTTCGGTAGATCATGTTTGACCTAGACACTGACATCGCTGAAACAAAGGAGCCAGTGGTAGATGAAAACTCGACCACACGCATGAACTCGAAAACACCCGTCAAACTCGTCCTCGAGGACGGCACCGAAATGACCGGCCGCTCCTTCGGCGCTCGGGCTCCGGTTGCCGGCGAAGTCGTCTTTAATACGGGGATGACGGGATATGTCGAGACCCTCACGGACCCGTCCTACCGCGGGCAGATTTTGGTTGCGACCTACCCGCTCGTCGGTAATTACGGAGTACCGCCGAGCAGACCATCGGGTAGCATTGATGGGCCTTTTGAGGCATCGAGGATTCAGGTACAGGGATTCGTCGTGCAGCAGTACGTCGACGACTACAGTCACCATGCAGCTACCCGGTCGCTGGACGCGTGGCTTCTGGAGGATGGGGTTCCGGGCATCCATGGCATCGATACCCGCACGCTCACGCGGCGACTTCGCGAGCACGGCACGATGAAGGGGTGGCTGATTCCGGCAGACGCGTCGCTGGAAGATGCGAAGCGGATGGCGAGTGCCGTCGACATGCAAAGCGAGGTTTTTCATGCTGTGGCCCCGCCCGAACCGGTCCACTATGAAGGTGGCGAACTTAGCATTTTGGCCATCGACGTCGGGATGAAGGACAACATCATTCGTTCGCTTCTGTCGAGGGGAGCATCGGTCGTTCGGGCGCCGTGGCATGCACAGCTCGCTGACCTCGCAGCAAATGCTGATGGCATCGTGATCGGAAACGGGCCGGGCGACCCAAAGGATCTCACGACTTTGGTTGACCAGATCCGTCAACTGCTATCTGACTATCGCCGTCCCATTTTTGGCATCTGTCTAGGCAACCAGATTCTCACGCTTGCTGCCGGCGGCGACACGTACAAGCTTCCATACGGTCACCGAGGAGTGAATCAACCGGTGCAGGACCTGTTGACCCGCCGTTGCTTCATCACGAGTCAGAACCACGGGTATGCGGTTCGGGACGAAGCTCTGCCGGCTGATTGGGAGCCGTGGTTCGTAAACGTGAATGACGGGACGAACGAGGGCGTACGTTCGCGTATCGATCCGTTCTTCAGCGTCCAGTTTCATCCGGAAGCCAACCCAGGCCCGACGGACACCGGATTCCTGTTTGACGATTTTCTCCGGCTCGTCGGAGCCGCAACCCACCGCTAGACACTTATGTACGGAGCTTATCTCCCCAAGAAGCCCAAGCGCGTCCTTGTACTCGGGTCCGGAGCACTTCAAATCGGCCAAGCCGGTGAGTTCGACTATTCCGGCTCACAGGCAATCAAAGCGCTTCGCGAAGAGGGAATACAGACGGTACTTGTCAATCCGAACATCGCGACGATTCAGACCAGCGAGGAATTGGCGGATCGTATCTACCTCGTGGCGGTGATGCCTGAGTTCGTAGAGGAGATTATTGTCAAGGAGGAAGTTGACGCGATAATGCTGTCTTTTGGCGGCCAAACAGCACTCAACTGTGGCTTGGCCCTTCACGACAGCGGGGTACTCGAGAAATACGGGGTCCGTGTGCTCGGTACGCCCGTAGAGGCCATTCGCGACACGGAAGACCGACAGCTCTTCATCGAGCGCCTGTCCGAAATCGATGTCAGGACTGCTCGCAGTAAAGCCTGCCACAATGCCGAAGAGGTGTATGCGGCCGTCGAGGAGATCGGCCTGCCGGTCATGCTGCGCGGGGCCTTTGCCCTGGGCGGAAAGGGAAGCGGCATTGTAGAGACCGAAGAGGAACTGCGAGATGCAGTTCGTCGCGCGTTTTCTGGTGACCAGGTTCAGGTTCTGGTTGAGGAGTCACTACGCGGTTGGAAGGAGATAGAATACGAGGTCGTTCGGGACGGTCGAGACAGTTGCATTACAGTCTGCAACATGGAGAATCTCGACCCGATGGGCATCCATACAGGAGAGTCCATCGTGGTGGCGCCGTCGCAGACGCTGAACGACCGGGAATATCAGTTTCTTCGGGAGATCGCGATTCGCACGGTTCGTCACCTTGGGATCGTAGGGGAGTGCAATATTCAGTACGCACTGGACCCGGACAGTCTGGAGTATCGCGTGATCGAGATAAACGCCCGCCTTTCGCGATCCAGTGCGCTAGCGAGCAAGGCAACGGGCTACCCGCTCGCGTACGTCGCAGCAAAGGTAGGACTCGGCTTCACGCTCACGGAAATACCGAATACGATTACTCGACGGACGACAGCGTTCTTTGAGCCAGCACTGGACTACATCGTTTGCAAGGTGCCGCGTTGGGACCTGACGAAGTTCCAGGGTGCCGCGATGGGCATCGGCAGTGAGATGAAGAGCGTCGGCGAGGTGATGGCCATCGGGCGGACTTTCCCGGAAGTCATTCAGAAAGCGCTCCGAATGCTGGATATCGGCGTCGACGGCCTCGATCCGTTGGCGTTCGAGTTCGACGACATCCGTTCGGAGCTCAAGAATGCGACCACACATCGCATATTCGCTGTTGCCCGTGCTCTACTCGAGGGATTGGAGGTCGACGAAATCCACGAACTGTCTCGAGTGGATCGATGGTTTATCAAACAGATCGAGTCCGTAGTTCGGGTCTACGAGCAACTGAGGAACAGTGGTCATCCGGTGTCCAGGGAGTTACTTCTGTTAGCGAAGCAGCACGGCTTTAGTGACTCAGCCGTTGAGAAGATCGTCGGTGCCCCGACCGGGGCAGTGCGTCAGGCTCGCCGCGAGTACGGCATACGTCCGCATACGGCTCAGATCGACACGATGGCGGCCGAATTTCCAGCCGATACGAACTATCTCTATTCGTCTTACCACGCCCACCATTCGGACATCGAGCCGTCTTGGCGGAAGAAGATCCTCGTCCTTGGGTCCGGGCCGTATCGTATCGGGTCCAGCGTCGAGTTTGACTGGTGCTGCGTCAACGCCGTCCAGGCCGCGTCGGAGTTGGGTCACGAGACGATCATGCTCAACTACAATCCGGAGACGGTCAGTACGGACTATGACATCTGCGATCGGCTCTACTTCGACGAGATTACTTTCGAGTCGGTGATGGATCTGTGCGAGCGCGAGAACCCTGACGGGGTTGTCGTTTCGATGGGCGGCCAAATCCCGAACAACCTTGCCATCAAGCTACATCGAGC
>JAHHLP010000130.1 GCA_018679295.1 Rhodothermia bacterium | reverse complement strand
CATCATACCGTCGGAAATCCGCGAGCTTGAAGCGTACGGCGTTGCAAAAATCTTCTCGCCCGAAGATGGGATGCGCATGGGTCTTCAGGGCATGATCAACCACATGCTCCAGGAATGCGACTTTTCTCAGATCAATGTGGCAGCGCCTGACAGCTCGGATATCTCAGGTGTAAAGGAACCCGGAAGATTTGCCAGGATGTTGACTGGAATCGAGCTGCCTGAATCCGCGGCGAAGAAGGCGGTAGTGGCCGGCTCGGATCTCGGAGTTGCATCTCGTGATGCCGGCGGTGACGGATCCGTTGTACCGCTAACTGCCACCGAGGGCGCTGCCGCGGAAGGCCGTCGCATACCGGCTATCGGAATTACCGGGACGGGCGGTGCCGGAAAATCGACGCTTACCGACGAGATCATTCGCCGCTTTCTGTATGATTTTGGAGACATTGAGATCGCAGTTCTGTCCGTAGATCCGACCCGTGCCCGGACGGGAGGAGCCTTGCTTGGAGATCGGATTCGCATGAACGCGATCTATGGTACGGCCGGCGATCGCGTATACATGCGCTCGTTTGCGACGCGGCAGGCCAATAGGGCAACATCGGCGGCTCTCAAGAAGTCAATCGACCTATGCCGCCTTGCGGGCTTCGATCTCGTGATCATAGAAACGGCCGGAATCGGTCAGTCCGATACAGAGGTTGCCGAGCTGACCGACCTGTCTCTATACGTGATGACCCAGGAGTTCGGGGCCCCCACTCAGTTGGAGAAGATCGGCATGCTGGACGTTGCCGACTTCGTCGTGATTAACAAGTTCGAGCGACGTGGAAGCGAGGACGCTCTTCGAGATGTCCGAAAACAGGTCCAGCGCAACCGGGGTCACTGGGATCAGAGACCCGAGGAGATGCCGGTCTATCCGACGATGGCATCGCATTTCAACGACGTGGGCGTTAGTCGACTGTACCTAGCCATCCTGGATGAACTCAACGGTCGCTTCGAATTCGACCGGAAATCAAAGGTGTTCTCGATGGAGGGCCTTCCGGAACTGGACGCCTCGAAGATGGCGGTTATTCCGCCGCGCCGCCAGCGGTACCTGGGCGAGATCTCGGATGCCTGCCGAGTATACCGCAGCCATGCCGAGGAGCAGATTCGGACCGCGCGCAAGTGGGGTCAAGCCCGGGGCGCACTGGCTCAGATACAGGAGTGGGACCCGAACGATCGCGAGACCGTCGAGGCTCGGCTCGAAGAGATGGTGGAGCACTGGTGGAATCGGCTTGATGCGCGGTCCCGTAACATCCTTGAGCAGTGGGACGACCTGGCAGAGCGGTATCGGGCCGACGCCATGACATTCGCCGTGCGCGGACGGGACATTGAAACCCATCTGTTCGAAGAGTCGCTTTCCGGTACACGCATCCCCCGGGTTGCTTTGCCGCGAACGGAAGATCCAGGCGAGAGATTGAGGTTTGCTCTACTGGAGAATCTGCCCGGCTATTTTCCGTTCACGGCGGGAGTCTTTCCTTTCAAGCGGAAAGATGAGGAACCCACGAGGATGTTTGCCGGCGAAGGCAGCCCGGAGAGAACCAACCGACGCTTTCATCTCGTCTCGAAGGGTATGCCGGCAAAGCGCCTCTCGACGGCGTTCGATTCGGTAACGTTGTACGGATTCGATCCTGATGAACGGCCGGATATTTATGGAAAGGTTGGTAATGCCGGCGTTTCGATCTGTTCGCTCGACGACATGAAGAAGCTCTATTCGGGCTTCAACCTGTGCAACCCATCGACGTCGGTGTCCATGACGATAAACGGGCCGGCCCCCATGATCCTCGCCATGTTTATCAACACGGCCATTGACCAGCAGGTCGAGTACTTTCTCAAGGACAAGGGAAGGTGGGAAACGGCCGAACAGATCATTGCTGACCACCTGGGGCCTGATCGGCCGCGGTACACACCGTACGGACCCGCCGGACCTGAAGACACACTGCCGGATGGGCACGATGGCTCGGGTCTTGGCCTTCTCGGAACGACCGGGTCCGAACTGGTCGAATGGGGCATACTGTCACCCGAGGAGTACGATTCGATTCGCGAAGACACGATGCACGTGGTCAGGGGCACCGTGCAGGCGGACATTCTAAAGGAAGATCAGGCCCAGAACACCTGCATCTTCTCGACAGAGTTCGCCCTTCGATGCATGGGCGACATCCAGGAGACCTTCATCGAGCACCGCGTCCGCAACTACTACTCCGTCTCTATTTCCGGTTACCACATTGCCGAGGCCGGAGCAAACCCGATCTCGCAACTCGCATTCACGTTGGCCAACGGCTTCACGTATGTAGAGTACTACCTCGCCCGCGGCATGCACGTCGACGCCTTCGCACCGAATCTGTCTTTCTTCTTCTCGAATGGCCTCGATCCGGAATACACCGTGATCGGCAGGGTCGCGCGGAGGATCTGGTCGGTGGCGATGAGGGAGCGGTACGGAGCCAACGAGCGTAGCCAGAAGCTCAAGTATCACATCCAGACCTCGGGACGCAGTCTCCACGCAAAAGAAATTCAGTTCAACGACATCAGGACGACGCTCCAGGCGCTTCTGGCCATCTACGACAACTGTAACTCGCTGCACACCAACGCCTATGATGAGGCTATCACGACGCCCACAGAGGAAAGCGTGCGCCGGGCCATGGCGATCCAACTGATCATCAACCGCGAGCTCGGCCTCGCCCAGAACGAGAATCCTTTGCAGGGCGCGTTCATTATCGATGAGCTGACCGACCTGGTGGAGGAAGCGGTGCTGCAGGAGTTCGAGAGGATTAACGATCGTGGTGGCGTGCTCGGTGCCATGGAAACCATGTACCAGAGGGGGCGGATACAGGCGGAGTCCCTATTGTATGAGCACAAGAAACACTCCGGCGAGCTTCCGATCATCGGAATAAATACTTTTGTGGCCGACGACGACGCTGATGTATCGGCAGATGCTCCGGTAGATCTGATGCGCTCCAGTGACGCGGAAAAGCAGCACCAACTGGAGTCGCTGAGAGTATTTCAGGATCGGCATTCCGCCCGCAGCCAACAGGCACTGAGGAGACTTCAGGAAGTGGCGATGGAACAGGGTAACGTCTTCGAAGAACTGCTCGAAACCGTCAAGTGCTGCTCCCTCGGGCAGATCACGCACGCCCTGTTCGAAGTGGGCGGCGAATACCGTCGCAATATGTGATGAGTCGGTGCGGTAACGAATATCCTGCAATCTCGGTAGTCGTTATTCTCCCCCTCCACGAAAGAACGCTTCGGACTCCTGCATGAAAGAACCACGGGCGGCTCTCGCTATCATTGCGGTCCTTCTGGGAGGCTTGTTCGGCATCGGAGGCTTCACGTTCATTTATGCCGACGGAGGCTCGTACCTCTCCGCTGAGGCCGATGCTTGTGCCAACTGCCACGTGATGCGTGAACAGTTTGAGGCGTGGCAGAAGTCGTCGCACCGGCAGGTCGCCGCCTGTAACGACTGTCACGCGCCGCACTCGTCAGCAGCGGCCAAGTTGGCGGTCAAAGGAATCAACGGGTTCAATCATTCCCTCGCGTTCACCACAGGGCGATTCCCCGAGCCAATTCGAATCACCGACTTCAATCGTCGGGTGACCGAGCAGGCTTGTCGACACTGCCACGAGCCGATGGTGCACGCGATAGATCGTATTTCGGCCGATGTTCAACTTTCGTGCATCAGATGTCACGCTGACGTAGGTCATTTGCACTAAACACGTAAACCCTGATTATGGCGGAACTCGGAAAAGGAAAGCTCCTCGGCCTCGTCGCCGGAGTCGCGATATTAGTCTTCGCAGTCACGATGTTGTTGGTCGATGTCTTTGAGAAAAAGCAGGAGTCCCGAAACCCCTTCTTCAGAGTGGTCGAGCTGACCGACGAGACGGAGGACCCTGCTGAGTGGGGCAAGAACTTTCCGCTACAGTACGACGGGTACCTCCGTACCGTCGATATGGAACGGACCCGGTTTGGCGGAAGCGAAGCCGTCCTCCAGGATCCCACAGCCGACGACCCCAGGGAGGTCGTGTCGCAGAGCAAACTTGATCACCTGCCGGCGCTTCGAAGGATGTGGGCCGGGTATGCTTTCGCCAAGGATTTTCGAGAGGAGCGCGGTCATGCGTACATGCTCGAGGACCAGATCTTCACTGGCCGGCAGCAGGCCGCGCCGCAGCCTGGCACATGTCTACATTGCCACGCTTCGGTCTACGTTCCCTACAAGAAGGCGGGAGGAGGGGACCTGATCGCCGGCTTTGAGAAGCTTAATCCGCTCCCGTACGCCGAAGCGCGCGAACATGTAACCCATCCGATCACGTGTATTGACTGCCACGAGCCCACATCGATGCAGCTCCGTGTGACGCGGCCCGGATTTATCGAGGGCATCGCGCAGGCTAAGGCTGCCGGAGGAGAGCTTGCGTACGACGTCAATCGAGATGCTTCCCATCAGGAAATGCGAACATTCGTTTGCGCGCAGTGCCATGTAGAGTACTACTTCAAGGGCACCGAAAAGCGGCTGACCTATCCATGGAGTAAAGGGCTCTCGGTCGACAGTATCCTTGCTTACTACGACGAAGTGGGCTTTGCGGATTGGACGCACGCGGAGACAGGTGCTCCCATGTTGAAGGCCCAGCACCCGGAGTTTGAGATGTGGTCAAGAGGAACCCACGCGAAGGCCGGTGTGAGCTGTGCCGACTGTCACATGCCTTACCGGCGTGCCGGAGCACTCAAGATCAGTGACCACCACGTGAGAAGTCCGCTGCTAGACGTGTCACAGTCATGCCAGACGTGCCACCGGGCTTCCGCCGCCGACCTTCTTGAGCGCGCAGAGGGAATTCAGGAACGTCACGCCCGCCTTCGTGATATTGCCCTCGATGCATTGACAGACCTTATCGACGATATCAATGCGGTCCAAGAGGCGCGGGGCGCAGACGAAACAGGGCTCGCGAAAGCCAGGGATTATCAGCGCAAGGCGAGCTTCTACGTTGATTTTGTCGAGGCTGAGAATTCGACCGGCTTCCATGCCGACCAGGAAGGAGCTCGGATTCTCGGCGAGGCGATTAACTTCGCGCGCCTTGGACAAGCCGCGTTGCGCTAGAGGCTAGGGCTTTCGGTCAGTCCTGTCCGAGGGGCTCATCAGTCGTCGCCGCGACTGGACCTAGATCGACAACGGCATCACCCAGCGTAATCTCTCCTGACTCGATGATGCGTGCGGTAATACCCCCGTGACCACGCATAGCATTGAGACCACCTTCTCCGAGGTTCTCCTCCATCCGCGAACACGGATGGCATGGACCGGAGCCCTCCAGCACCGCCGCGCCGATGCGAAATCGTCGGTCGCGGAGGGTCAGGAGGTTGATGCCGGAGATAGCGATGTTGCGTCGCAGGAGTCCCGGATCGACCGGCTCTTTTCCCAATATGCTACCAACCGTAACGAGGTGCTCGTGCTGGATCAGCGTAACCTGCCGCGCGCTCCCCGGCTTGCCGGCAAAATGGTCTCCCGCGAGCCCTTTGGTCGCTACCGCCTGCACCGTAGGGACCGGCGTCGGCTCTTCTCGTCGAGCCGGCCGAACCCCGATCCACTCGACGCGTCCAGGCGACGACCGCTGGGAAAACCGGTCTATTGCTGGAATCATGATGAGCCTCCGGTTCGATGAAGGTGGGGAGACGGGTTCGGTGACAGTTTTCGCAGCTGGTTAATGGTTGCCCTCATGTCCTTGAAGCGGTCGCATTCGTAAGCCACTGGTTCGTTGGAGCCTGGATGCTCGAGTCGGAGCGAGTATGCGTGCAATGCTGTCCTGCTGATCAGCGGTCTCTCCTCCCGACGGCTCTGACGGTACCTGCGTTTTAGCTCCGAAAGGTAAAGCCCTTCACGGGTCCCGTAAAGAGGGTCGGCCACGATCGGGAAACCGACCGAAGCCAGATGAACCCTGATTTGATGCGTTCTCCCCGTCTTCGGGATCGCGCGAATCAGCGAGTATCCCGGAAGGCGTTCCAGAACATCGAAGTTCGTTACCGACTCCTTTCCTTTGCGGCGATCGACTTTCGTTCGGTGCGCCCTGTCGGCATCCGTAAGCAGGGGCGCATCCACTTGCAGGGTGTCCCAGTCGGGCGCGCCAACAACGAGAGCGTGGTAGGTCTTCTCAATCATCCCGTGCTCAAACTGGAGAGACACATTCCGATGCGCGTCTGCACTACGGGCAAACACCATGACGCCGCTCGTTTCCCGATCCAGACGATGCACTACAAAAAGCGGGTCGTACTTCCAGGAAAGCACTTCCTGCATCGACGGCAGAGCAGCGTTGTACCGATCGGGGATTGACAGGAGTCCCGGCGGTTTTCCCGCGACTACAAGAAATTCATCGGAGTGAATGATCGAATACCTTTGCTTCACAGGCCTGTTCTGATATTTTGCGGGCTAGCAGATCTCTGCTCCTCACCCTTCAAAGATACTACACGTACCATAGCCTCTCGGGGAGTTTATCATGTCAGGATTGTTGGACATTCTCACTAGTCAACTCGGATCGGATACGGTTTCCAGGCTAGGAAGCGCGATCGGAGCTGATCAAAACAAAACGAAGGACGCGGTAGCGGCAGCGCTGCCGGTCTTGGTTGGATCGCTGGCGAAGAACGCCAACTCGTCTCCGGAAGGGGCGCGCTCTCTTGCAAACGCGCTTGAGCGGGATCACGAC
>JAHHLP010000245.1 GCA_018679295.1 Rhodothermia bacterium | reverse complement strand
ACCGTAGGGCAATCGCTGGACATCCTGGACATTCAGCGGTCAATTGCTCAACAGGTTGTTGAGGAACTGCCAATCGGTCTTTCCGAGGAGTCGCGCAAGGCCTTACAAAGCACGCCAACGGCCAGTGAGGAAGCGTATCAGCTGTATCGTCAGGCAAGAAACTACCTTCGAGACGCAGATGAAGAAAGGCGATTCGAGAGCGCCGCACAATTATTTCGCGATGCTCTTGAGATTGATGGCCAGTTTGTCGAAGCGCTATCGGGACTTTGCGAGACCCAGGCGCTAATGTATCAGCGGACGCTGAGTTCGCAGGATTATGCGCGCGCGGCAGCAACGTGCTCTCGCTTGATCGCACAGGACGAATTGAATGCACAAGGCTATTACGCGCTCGGAACACTGAATCGGTTAAGCGGCAACTACGCAGAGGCCAGAGATTTGTTTCAAAGCGCGCTCGACCATACGCCGGGATACGAGCCGGCTCTGTACGGTATGGCAAGGGCGATTGAGGGACTCGGACAGTACGAAGAGGCGGAGCAGTATTATTTCATGTCAATGGAGGCGGAGCCGGGCTATTGGCAAGTCTACAACGGCTACGGCGGCTACCTTGATCGAGGCGGCAGGTTCAAAGAAGCAATTGAGCAGTACCAGCACGTTATACAACTGGCGCCGGACAACGTAGTGGGTCACAGTAATCTGGGCGCCGCCTATTTCGATAACGGCCAATGGGACGAGGCGCTGGCTAGCTGGCAGACCGCCGTGGGGATCGAACCGGATCCAATTAACTATATGAACGTTGGAACCGCACAGTATTACCTCGGATATCACGCGGATGCGGAGGCGAGTTTCCGTGCAGGCATCGATATGTGGTCGGACTTTTACCCGCTGTGGGGAAAGTTAGGCGCGGCGCTCGAGCGGCAGAGTTTGTTTGAAGAGTCGCGGGACGCTTACGAGAAAGCCGTTACGTACGCCGCGTCTGTTCTCGAAATCCACCAGACGGACGCGCGAGCAATGAATTACCTTGCATCGTACCTGGCGCACCTCGGCCGATTCGCAGAGGCGAGCGAGTGGGCTCAAAAGTCGCGCGATATTGCGCCAGGCAATCCCGCGACCCACTATTTCTCAGCGATTGTTTACAGCCTTGCTGGTAACGACGACGCAGCAATCAACTCGCTGGCGGAAGCGCTGCGTCTCGGTTACCCGGTCCGGACTATTCGCGAGGATGTTTACTTTCAACCCTATCTGAATTCAGCTACATTGATAGAGTGGATGCAGGGAGAGGCGTGATGAACGACAGTCTCCGCAGCAAAACGTTATTGATACTCGCCTCGGCTGTTCTTGGTGGCTGCGCAACTTGCGGACCCGGAACAATAGAATCTGATGGCGGTGGTTGGCGCTTCGACCGCGATGACGGTTTCTTTAGCGGATTCCAAAACAACTTTAACAAAGTCTGCCTCCCGGTCGGGACTATATCTGACTGCACCGACTATCAGATGATTGAAGAAGACGGCGGCGGTTGGCGCAGCGACCGTGACGGTGGCGGTTGGCGTTCCGATCGCGACGGCGGTGGCTGGCGAATCGATAGAGATGGCGGTGGCTGGCGATTTGATCGCGATGGTGGTGGCTGGCTGCGGGAACGCGATGAGCCTCACCATCCTGGCGATGCGGGAGATCCACCGCAGCCGATTTTCTACGTGCCAACCGGGGTGTGCCGGATTGGCGTACCACCACCGGCCTAGTAATCTCTGCAACTAACCGACTAGGGAATTATCTCGCGAACCGAGCGTCCTGACTCGACGACACCAACTGGCGGGAAGAATGCGGCGAGATTCGTACACCGGTTTACGCCAAGATTGGCGCATGCTTTTGGCGTCCGAATCGCAAGAAGTGCTTCGGTAGCGCGTCCTCTGAACCGTTGATCCCGCTGGGCCTCAAACCTACCCATACATTCGGCCGTCGTAACGGCCGTCGTTAGCGAGCCAGGCAATCCGGTCGTGAACTTCGTGCAACGTGTCGTGAGAAGGGCAATGTTGTCAGCGAGCGTGATGTCGACACCCGAGATCTGAATGAGAATCCCGCCCCTTGCTCTGATCAGGTCATCCACAGCAAAGTCGCCGAGCTCCTGGACGCGACGAAGCTGACCGTTTACACATTCATCGCAGTTGAACCAGTCTTCGAGACGCTTACGATACTCCGCGTCGGAAACGACCAACTCGTAGGCCGGGTTTATGGGCTTGGGCGCTGACGGTGCAGCGCATGCGGCGAGGCCGGCTGCGATCATAAGAACTGCAAATCGAGCAAACATCACAATCCCATTCTCGGGCAACTCTTGGAGGGGTCAGCACTGAAGTCAGGGCATTCAAGCACGTCGCCAGAATCAGGCGGGCTGTAGTCGAAGATGACGGAATGCCGGTTATACATCATGCGTTGTTTCTGTGCGTCAATGAGTTGTGCTCTGTCAGCCAGGCTGGCAGCCCACATGTAATTCGTTGCGTCAAACTCGCATTCCATATTCACTGATGGCATCGACGTGCCCGGGTGCGGAAGAAACTTGATGCACCACTCGTCGCCTTCGAGGTCCCAGAAATTGACGTGTCCACCTGACAATGCATGCGCGAACTCGTGCGCCACAGTGTCGGATCTCGCGCTGTCGCCAATAAATATCATCTTGTCCGAATAGCCGTCGTTGGTTCGGATGTGCATGCCGGTTAGCCTGGACACGTAGTCAAAGCTGTTAGCGACAAGCTGCTGATCCGGGTCTACATAGTAGACATTGAGAATTTCCTGGTTAAACAGTGCGGTGTTCGCCTTAAGGTTTTGAATTGCAGATTCCGCAATGCCGCCCGGATTCAGGATCTGGCGCACGACTTCCCTGATAGTTTCCCGATCCTGTTCAGTATCGACGTATTTAACGCGCGCCTCCGTGAATAGAGCCACCGTGTCGGGGGTCGGATAGCCGCCGAATCCGATATCCATCGTCATTCGGTCGACCTCGTACAGGTCGTAGGCGATGTTGCACTTGACGGTAGCGCCGCCCGCGGTCGTCGCATCGAGCGGCCTGGTCGAGTAAACCTGGATGACGAGTTTACTGATGTCCGGTGGGCTGGAGGTAACCGTAGCAGGGTACGGATTTGGCGCCGTCGCATCGCCCTCTTGCAGGAGGGAGCAGATAGCCTGAGCCGACGATATTCTCGGGGCCAGACACGACAGCAGCAGTACGAGGAAAAGTACGACACGTCGTGACATAGCGGTAATCCTCATTGGTGCACAGGTCAAAGATAGACCATCGCGAACCAGACCGCCACCCGTTCGAATGTCGGTTTCCCATCCGGTGGGAACGCGGTACGCTTTGATTCGTTGCCGCTTCGCCCAACCGGCCAAGAGAACTAATGACCGCTACCTACGAACGCAAAGGCTCTGTTGCCTACATCACCCTCGCTCGGCCTGATGCCATGAACGCGATGAGTCGCGACATGTACAAGGCGGTCAACGAGGCCTTCATGCAGCTGAACGAGGATGAGGAGGCGAAGGTCGCCATCTTCTCGTCCAGCAACCCGGATGCCTTCTGCGCCGGGGTCGATATCAAGGATATCCACAAGGCGCTGACGGAGGAGGGTCTGTCACT
>JAHHLP010000502.1 GCA_018679295.1 Rhodothermia bacterium | reverse complement strand
GTCTCCCCCGCCGAGTTGCTTCTGGCTCTGAGAGTGGGGTTTCCCAAAGACAAGATTCTTTTCTCCGCAAACAACATGACGGATGAGGAGATGTCTTTGGCGTTGCGTGCAGGCGTTCTACTAAATGTGGGAGAGCTTACCCGACTTGAAAAGCTCGGCAAGGCGCAAAGTGGCGCGAGTGTTTCCCTGCGAATTAATCCGCAGTATGGTGCCGGTCATCACGAACATGTGGTTACTGCGGGTCGTCGATCCAAGTTCGGCATTCCCTTGGACGACTTGCCGGCTGCGCGCAAGATCGCCGACGCCCACGACCTCAAGATCATTGGCTTGCACCAACACATCGGCAGCGGCAATCTTGAGCTTTCTCCGTATCAAAAAGCCGTCCCGGTCCTCTTCTCTAACGCCGGCGACTTCCCCGACGTTCGATTCGTCAACATAGGCGGCGGCCTGGGCGTACCCTATCGCCCGGAGGACGTGCCCTTCGATCTCGAAGCACTCGACCGGCTACTCGAACACCAGGTGGGAAAATTTGAACAGAAGTATCCCGGGCGAAGTCTTGAAGTGTGGATGGAACCCGGCCGGTTCCTGACAGCTGAGGCCGGCGTCCTGCTTGTGGAAGTCAACACACTAAAGGATAGCTTCGGCCAGACATATGTCGGAACCAATTCGGGTATGAGCCACCTTATTCGTCCGGCTATATATGGCGCCTATCACGGCGTCGTCAACGTGTCGAACCCGAGGGCGCCAGAACGGCCGTACCACATTGTCGGCAACGTGTGTGAGTCGAGCGACTTTTTCGCGCATGATCGGCACGTTGCCGAAATTCGCGAAGGGGACGTGCTGGCCATTCTGGATGCCGGTGCGTACGGAATGGCGATGGCCAGCGAATACAATCTCCGACCGCTGCCGACCGAGATATTCATTGACACCGACGGGCGACCCACGAAGGTCAGAGAAGCTGAAACGCCAGAGCAATTGGTAGATCGACTCATGGCTCAGTCGGAATCGTCCGGCGACTAGGTTTGTGCGGCAACCACCTCAACGTTCAGTGTCGGGAGGCCGTCGCCCGTGGCCACCAACTTATCACCAGGCAACACCGGACCCACGCCCTCTGGTGTTCCAGTGAATATCAAATCGCCCGGCTCGAGCGTGAAAATATGGGAGACGTAGTGGACGAGGTGAGCGGGTGAAAATATCATGTCGCGTGTTGTGCACGATTGAACAACGGCTGCGTTGCGCTGCAATTGCATTGTGATGTTTCCCACATCCTCGATCACGGCGCTTGCCACAAACCGACCTATCGGCGCAAACGTGTCGAACCCCTTCGCCACCGACCATGGCTTCCCCCCTTTCTTTGCCTCGGCCTGCAGGTCTCGGGCGGTCATATCCAGTCCAAGAGCATATCCCTCCACGTAAAGCATCGCATCCTGCTCCGCAACACCCCGAGCCTCTTGCCCGATGACCAGGACCAGCTCAAGTTCGTGATGAACGTCACTTGACATTGGTGGAATGACGACGCTACCTCCATCTCCTACGAGCGACGTGGAAGGCTTCAGGAACAGAAGGGGTTGCTTCGGTATTTCGCTCTTCATCTCTGCTGCATGGGCCGCATAATTACGTCCTACACAGATGAGCTTTCCGGGCCGAATTCGCCGGCCCGAACCGGGCATTTCAATTTGCATTCACGGAATCCAATTGCGTTGGCAGGGAAGAACCTCTATTTTAGGAGGCTAATTTGTCGGTGTATACCAGGTCTGGTCCCCATCTAGCCCTGATTAACTCTCGCGTCGGTAACCAGCCCGGCGCCCAAAGTAGAGACAGTCATGTACGCAATCGTAGAGATTTCGGGAAAACAGTACAAGGTGGCGGAGAAAGATCGCCTGTACGTCCCGCTTCAGCAGGCTGACGCAAACAAGACGCTGTCGTTCGACCGGGTATTACTCGTGTCCAATAGTGACAAGGTGACCGTCGGACGACCAACCGTGGCCGGCGCCGTGGTTAAGGCGAAGGTAGTCGAACACGTAAAGGCCGACAAGGTGCTGGTTTTTCGCAAGAAGCGCCGCAAGCGATACAAAGTTAAGCGCGGCCATCGTCAGCCCTACACGCAGATTGAAGTCTCCTCGATCAAGACAAAGTAACGGCGGTCGTCACCAAGCCGAACGGAAGGACACGATATGGCACATAAGAAAGGAATGGGGTCGACCAAAAATGGTCGCGACTCAAACCCCAAGATGCTCGGGATCAAGGCTTTCGGAGGTCAGTTTGTGACCGCCGGCAGTATCATTGTCCGTCAGCGTGGAACCAAATTCCATCCGGGAACGAATGTCGGCAGAGGTGGAGACGACTCGTTGTTTGCCTTGTCGGCTGGGAACGTACGCTTCTCTACCGGTAAGCGCGATCGCAAGTTTGTGCACGTAGATCCGTCGGACGCTTGAGCAGCTGACGGGTAAGAGGTCGAAGGTGTCTGCTGTCAAAAGCGGACGCCTTTTCTTTTGAGACCTACAGCCCACTGAAGACGACGCGTGTCATCTCGTCTATCGACGTCTCGCCGTCGAGCACCATCTGCCGCGCACTGTCCTGGAGGGTCAGCATTCCCTGGCTCACGGCGAGCTTCCGAAGCTCATCCTCCTTTATCATACTTTCGGAGGAAACGATCATCTCCCTTATCTCTGGAGAGAACGGCATCGTCTCCGTAATAGCCCGTCGACCCTTGTACCCAACGCCGCGGCACGTCTTACACTTCTTGCTTCCAGCAGGTCTGGCTGCGTAGAAAGTTGACTTCTTGATCGTGGCCTCCTTAAAACCGAGGTGCGTCAACTTCGTCTCGTTTGATGCGGCATCCTGGGCCTTGCAGTCCGGGCAGAGGACCCGAATCAGCCTCTGCGCCACAACCAGATTAATGGCGTAGGCAATAAGAAACGGCTCCATTCCCATCTTGTAGAGACGGCTTATAGAGCTGGGCGCGTCATTTGTGTGCAGCGTGGAGAATGTCAGGTGACCCGTGTTGGCGAGCTTGACGGCCAGTTCTGCGGTTTCCTTGTCTCGCATCTCTCCCACCATCACGATGTCCGGGTCGTGACGCAGAATTGCTCGGAGTGCCTGCTCCAGAGTCAGTTTGTGGCTGAGCTTAATCTGTCGAACCTCAGGTATCACGTACTCAACCGGGTCCTCTACAGTGAGCACGTTCACACGGGGCGTCACCACCTGGCTCAACGCAGCGTACAAGGTCGTGCTTTTACCGGAGCCCGTCGGGCCCGTCAAGATCACCATGCCATATGGCTGATTGATGGCCCATTCGAACCGCTCGAGCGCCTGGTCGGCCAGACCAAGCTTCCTCAGGTCCCGGATGACCTTCCGGTCATCCAGAATTCGGATGACGATGCTCTCGGAGCGAACCGTCATCTCCGAGTTGGCGACGGGTAATACCGATACCCGAAAGCGAATCAACGCGCCGTCGATACTCCGCTGAATGAATCCATCCTGCGCCCGCTCTCGCTCGAAGCGGTCCACATTAACACAGTTGTCTTTAACGACCGCCAGCATCGCCTCCGGATGTACGCGGTCCTCAACGTGCCAACTGACCAGCTCGCCGTCAACGCGAAACCGGATCTCTATCTCCTTCCTGGCATTGGGAAAGATGTGAATATCAGAGGCTCCTTGCCTGACGGCTTCCTTCAGGATTGCCTCAAACATGTTGATGAGAGCAGACCGGTTTATCTCTGCCTCGAGGGCGTCCTCATCAAACAGATTCCGTTTCGCATCGTCGACGGAGGCACCGAGGTCCATTGCGAGGAAGCCCTCGGCGGCCTTGCCAAAATCACCCTTGCGGCGGCGCCGGACCTCATCGAGAAACGAGTCTACGTCCCCCCTCTTTGCATATCTGATTTCGATCTCCCCAAAACCCAGCTTTTGCAGCGTGCGCATGAGATCCTGGCGTGCGGGATCATGGGTAGCCATGATTATTCGCCGGCCCTCTGAGGTCTCCTCCACTGCAACAGGCGCCACACGCAGTTCCTCAAGAGCGTTCCACTGGTCAACGGCAATCTTGCTGCCCAGGCCCTTCATGAATGCGGAGGGATCGGCCGATTCCAGCGACATGCTCGCGAAAGAGTAGACAATTGCCGCTTGCTCGAAGACAAGGTCGGCCTCGACGTCAGGATCTTCGGCGATTTCTCTCCAAAGCGGAAAACTGGTCCCACCCTCCTTCTCCACCCACGTGTACCACGCCTTCTCGATCTGCTCAATGCTGACGATCTCTTCATACAGCAGCTTGATCACTACGCGGTCGCGCAGGTCCAGTGGGGAAAACGTCGATCGGTCTCGACGACTCGAATCAGCCGATCCATTGGCTGCGCTTGGCCTGTCCAGGTCGGAATTTTCGGCCTGCCAACGTAAGTCCTTTTCCGCGTCTGACATGTGATTTGACGACGATGGGTTTGATGATGGTAACGACCGCCATTCACGGAGTGCCGTGCCGGGTCGGGGAGACACACTCGTTATCGGCCCACAGGATGCGACGTTAAGGCTCAACCATACGTGAGCGCTCAAGAGAATCGACCTGCGAGAAGTGTGCTCGGGCACTGACAAATAGAACCCCAAAATGGCGGGTCTCATCTACCGCCTGAAGCTAGATTCGCGGAAGGATTTTCCGACAAACAACTCTGCTGCATCGTCTGTTTGGCCGCGGACATAAGCGATTTTTTAGTGTGGACCGGGGTAATTAGACCTGCAATCGACTGTACCCGAACGACTTACGAGACGTGCAAATATTCGACTTCTTGATATCGGTCTCAATTTGGCCCACGAATTGCCTAGGTGTGGATCACGACTGAACGCGGCACCACACGGCCGCGCCGTCAAGACAACCACTTTTAGCATTATCGCCATGATTCACTCCCTCCCCACCGACCAGGCCTACCTCGCCACGTTTCGTATGCAGACGCGGCCGTTCACGCAGCACGATCCTCAGTTTCCCTCGCTTGAGCCGATCTGGAACGCGATCGATGATGGTGACGTCCGAATTGCCGCCGGCCTGGCATCTGCTGAACTGGAGGGCCAAAGGCTCTTCAGCCCGGAAGAACGCGCCGCTATCATGATCGCGCTCGCCAACGCGGAACTCATGATGGGCAAAACGGAGCATGCAAAGCGCACTGCGGGAAAGTCACTTGACCTGTTTCCGAATCAGTGGTCGGGCAACCGTATTCTGCTGCATGTACTTCACCTCACTCAAGCCTACAAAGCGGCCTACATGCACCTCGACAAGCTCAAGCTTGGGCCTGTACCACTCTGGGATGCACCGGTTAGCAAGGAATTGCGCAACACGTGGATGGCTGCCTGGTCGTGGCTCCTGGGAGACTGGGAACGCGTTGCCAAGCATCTCCTGACCGCCTACCCCAAGGGAGTTTCGAAGATGCCGCGCCATATTCAGGAAGATTGGTTCAGACTTGCTCTTTACCGAGGCCGCGCAGAGGATGCTGTGGCTGTCGCTTCCGTGTTGATCGCTGAGCAGCCCGTCGATCTCGCCGACGAACTCCTTCAAACGTTCGTGCAAAACGGATGGACCAAAGAAGCACTACCGCTTTATCGTTCCGCTTACGAGGCAGCTCCGGAGAGCCAGCTCTTGCGCCGACGCCTGGTAGCGCTCTGCATTCGGGAGGGTGAACTCGACGAGGCTCGCACGTTGACCCAACCGGGCGCGCTTGGACTCGCCGCCTGATCACGATGCCAAAGGCACTCTATAGAAGAATCAAAACACGCCGGAACCGCAACCGGGGACACATTCCGGAATTTTTTTCCGCCAGAATTAAGTCCGCGCTCGAAAAGGGCGATAAGAATGTTGTCAGCGGCATGCGACCCCGGTCACCAGACCGGGAATCCCACGGGAAACGGTTCTGGCGATAATGCTTCCCCTGGGTTGGACGGCTTTGGCGAACCGTCCGAAAAGCGGCCCCCGGAACACCGGGGGCCGTCTCTTTTTGTCCTAAGCGGACTGTGTCAGTCTGATTGAGGCTGCTCTCAGGCGGCTCTCCGGACCGGAGGCTCGGAATTCTTCATCGCCGAATGAACCGAGGCACCCCCCTCATTCGAAGCTGAGTCGTACGGAAATTCCGTTTCCAGCTGAACGATGTAGTCGCAAGAATCCACAAAGGCGGAATCTTTGGCCACTACGGGAACGGTTGGGACACAGTCTCCGTCGGGCGTCGTCTGCTCGGACGCAGATTCTAGTTTCTTCACCGGTAGTTTC
>JAHHLP010000603.1 GCA_018679295.1 Rhodothermia bacterium | reverse complement strand
CGTGACAGGTCCGCTCAATGGCACGTCGGTCATTGTTTCGAAAGGCGTCAATCCCATCAAGACTTCCTCTGCACCGGATAGCACGCGGGCCCCGAACGGCTTTGATTCGAATCGATACCGATACGGAAAATTGACGCGAATCGAAACGGTATCGGATTGGGAGGCCTCTGGCAGTTGCGCCGACACGGGTGGAACTGACCAGTTCTCTCTGCCTCCCACAACAAGACGGATGGTCTCGCTATCTCTCGCTACAGCGAAGTAGCGCTGACTCGCACGGCCTGCCAATGCATCATCGATGTAAACGGAGGCATTGGGGGCATTCGTGTACAGTTCGACAACCCGGCTGCCGGACTCCTGAGCACTACTTGCTCGGGTCGAGGCCAGGGCGCAAGCGATCAAAAACAAAACGGCTGTGGTTCTCCTATTCACGGCTTGCAACGTTGTCTTCTTCTTCCTGCGGAGAGAATTTGTAAACGTGTCTAGGCTCGCTCAGAATGAACAGAGAGCCGCCGCGAATGGTCGGTGCAGACTTGACGCGGCCTTCTACCTCGGCCATCCAGATCTCATGCCCGCTGTTTGCATCAAGCGCGTAAACAGACCTTCGCATCGTCCCAAAGAACACCTGATTTCCCGCAAGCAGCGGTGCCGCGGTGATGGCACCATCCCCATGCCAAGTCCACTCCAGCGTGCCATCATGCAGACTCAAGGCTCTAAGCATTCCGTCGGAGCCTCCGATGAAGACGCGGCCGCGTCCAACCGCAGGCGAAGCCAGCTTGACGGATGAGTCGGAGGTTTCGTGGTGCCATTGTGTCGTTCCGTCAACTGCGGCAAGGGCGTATAGCGATCCGCGCGTCGAACCCACGATCACACTTGTTGCGGCCGCCGCAGGAGTAGCATAAATAGGTTCTCCGATATCTTTGGTCCAGAGCAGATCACCTCCCTGGGGCGAGACGGCGTGTATGCCGCCCTGGTCGTCTGCAACAATCAGTGCGGGTCCATCTGCCAGTACCGGAGTTGTCGAAATGGCACGAGTCGGGTCGAACGATCTCTGCCAGATGATTGCCCCCGTTCTTGCGTTAACGGAATGGAGCGTCGATTCAGCATCGGAAAAAATTACCATATCGTCGAGAAGAAGAATGCCCTCGTCGACAGGTGGGCATTCCATTTTCCAAAGCTGACGCCCCGAAGTAAGGTCATGAGCAACCACTCCATGCCTGGAGCCCCACGCGGACGGAACGAAGATCACGTTGTTGCTTAACGCTGGCGTTCCGTTAACGGATTCGCCAAAGCTCTCAAGTCCCTTTTTCTTGCCGTTCTCAAGATCAATCGCGTGGAGCTCCCCCTTTCGGGTATGGGCGTATACATAGCCGCCGGCGACGAGGGCTCCTCCGGGGCCGAAACCTCCACCAGCGTTGTATTTCCATTCCTCTACGAGCGGGAAAGTGAGCCCTCTGCTGACACTGTTCGTTCGTGCCTCGTTTCCACCCTCTGTGAGCCAGTCGTTCGCGGTAGATCGTCCAGCATCGGTGATCTGCAGCGACGAGCATCCCGACAGCAGGACGGTCATCGCAAGCAATCCGACGGGAACTTCGCGTCCATGGTGTTTGGTCAACTCTGCCATCCTAGAAGTCCCAGCCAAAGAAGAACTGCTTGAAGAAGCGGTCTCGTTGCTTGAAGCCATCCCGATACCGCCAGCCAAGGTCATATCGAAGAACGAAGCCGCCAAAGATGTTGAGCCGGAATCCGAACCCGGTAGAACCAATCGTATCCCCGGCGTTGATTTGCCTCTGGATCTCGTTGTAGTCGTCGTTCCATGCGTGCGCAGCGTCGAAGAAGAGGGCCCCTTTCAGATTATGTATCCCGAACGGAGACAGAATCGGCGTGATAAGTGACGGTGCGGTCAGGATGGGAAACCGCAGCTCGTGTGACGTGAACCACATCTTCTGTCCGCGAACCGAAAACAAACTAAAACCGCGTAGGTCCCAGCTTCCGCCGAGGACGAAAAGCCGTGCCTCCTTCCCCTGGTTCCACCTTCCGTTGAAGCGAGATGCAAACGTGATGTCGCGCGTCAGCCGGAAGTACTTTCGAACGTCAAGATCGAACGTGAAATAACTGACGTTGGACTCGTGGATGTCAGTCGTATAGGCGGTCGTGAAGCTTCCGCGCCAGCCATCAATCGGACCGTTGAAATAATACAGTGCGTTGTCGTGGGTCAACGAAACGGCGTTGGACAAGAGCAGCGCATCGCGGCTGATTTGCCGGGTTGCGATTTCCTTGTGGCTCCAGTTCAGCGATGTGCTGAATTCTGCTCTCCTGAACTTGGAAATAGGGTAGCTGACCGCACCGAACCCGCCGTAGATCGTTTCAAAGAAGGTGGGAAACTCTGACGGTGCGTCCGGGTCGGTGAGATCGTATCGGCGGCCGCTGAAACGATACAGCCCGTACGCAATGTTTGTGCGCTTGTGCAGTTGAAGACGACTGACCGCAAAGCTCAAGCGTTTTAGGAAGTCGCGCTGTGTATCCGCTGTGTTGTAAAGCGTTACGAACAGGTGGTCATCTCCAAGCATATCCGAGAACGCAAGTACGGCGCCACCTATAGTGCCGAGCACGGCACTTTGACTCACCTGGCCCTGGGCGATATCCAGCTTGTAACCTTTTGAATAAGGTTTCTTGATAGCACCATTATCTGCCTCGATCTTCCCGAATGTCCATCGTTCCGGTTGTGGGTCAGGGTCTGCTACGACTACCGACCGCGGAGCAGCGCGCAGCGAGTCGAAAGCGCTCAGACGACGAATGGAAAAGCTGAACGACTCGAAGCTGGAAAAGACGAGCTGGTCGTCTGGCGTCCAAACCGGGTCAAATGCGGCAGAAGTCAGATTGGTCACCTGCCGAAGCTCGACGGCCGGAGGCTCCGGCAGTATCACGGGACTTGTCACCGCAGTCGATGCGATAATTGGATCGCCCTCGCTCATTGTGGACACATCGGCCGTCCAGATATTCTGGGCGGTAAAGCGGCCTTCATCATCGACAGTTGCACTTGAGAAAACGATGGCGGTGCCGTCCGGACTCCAGTGCGGCGAGAGATCCAACCTTCCCCCATCAGTCACAAACTTGACATCCCGGCTTTCCAGGTCCAGCAGGAACAGATTATAGTAGCCCTGTGAACCGTCCGTAGATCGGTCGGACGAGAACGCGACGTAGCGTCCATCCGGGCTCCAGGAAGGATCCCGGTCGTCATACTTGTCGTTCGTGAGCCGAACCAGGATCCCGTCTGAGAGGGAGAAACTGTAGAGGTCGCTGAACCCGCGGTCGTCGATCGATGAGAAGATGATACTCTCACCATCAGGGCTCCAAGACGGAGAGTACACCGCTACGAGATGATCGAAATCGTAAGTCGCAACCAGCTGGTCAGTCTCGAGGTCGTAGACGTGAACCACATCCCGCTGGCCGCTTTTTGTAACGAACGCAAGGCGTCCCTGCTCTGAAACGCTCATGCGGCTTTCAAAAAGGTGGAACGCCTCGAAGCGGTCGTTGCGTTCTCCCGCAACCAGGATTTTGGGCTTCGATATTGGCCGGTAGTCTTCGTCGACCTCAACCTGAAACACATTACTGTAGCCGGTCCTATTCCCCACGAAGTAGACATTCCGCGTACCATCCTTGAATTGATAAAAAACCGGCTTTGCGCTGAACCCTCGAGTCGAAATACCGGAAGCAACAATCGACGGCACCTGAACATCTTCAAGGACCGGGTAGTATCGCTGTTTGAGCCATGCCTCCCATCCCGCTGAGATATTGTCGAAATCGTCCCGCAATACGATTTCCATGACTCGCGTGAAGTCGCGATCCTTCCACGTATTGTCAATTAGATCCAGCAACCTCTCCTCACCATAGGTCTCCGCAATGAAGCGGCAAATGGCCTCGCCCTGCTTATACATCTGAAACGATCCGGAAATGCGGTACATCGTCTTGAGTGGTACGAGGTAGTTCGAAAAGATCGCGTCACGGAGTACCATCTCGTGCGTGTGATCCGGTTCGCCGGACCAGTATTCGGCCAATCCCTCGGTAAACCACAGTGGAAGAAACCGGTCGACAACCTTGCGATGGTCCCGCATCACCCGAATCACCTTGTTAAAGGTGAATACATGCACCAGCTCATGCCGGATCACGCGTCGGAAGCGGTGCAGATTTCCGTTGGCCGGAATGACCACTCGCCCCTTGAGGAACTCAAAAAAACCACCGACCCCATCGGGGATGAATCCTGGAGTGATATTCGTTTGTTTGAAGTGGAGGTTTGAGGAGTAGAAGATTAGCGGGACGCGCTCATTTAGGGAGAAGTTGAATTTGTTCTGCATCTCCCTGTAAGCCTCTTCGGCGAAGGCAGCACCGTGCTCTGCAAGTTCCTGCATTTCGAGGTAGTAGTAGACATCAAAATGCTCGGTCTGCAGAATGTGCCATTCGAAATCCTCGTACTGGATTTTGTTACGCCCGAAGTGATAGAAACCAAACTGTGCGTCGGCGGCGGGAACAGCTACGAGCGAGAGTAGCAGGATAAGGCCGATCTGTTGTTGCCGCCGAAAAAGCATAGCCAGGTTATTCGCGCGATCGGAGTGGGTGGCCGGACAAAATCCGCTACGTCATGTGCGATACGCCGTTCCCAAGGTACTGGAAATCGCCCCAAAGCGTTGCGGGTGGATGCGGGACGGTTGGTTGCAAGTTCCGAATGGACGAAGGGATTGCCCGTACGGATGTGGCGTGTCCACATGAACCCTACAGAGCGCAGGCCTGGAGAGGAAGGTCAGGATTGGGACA
>JAHHLP010000063.1 GCA_018679295.1 Rhodothermia bacterium | reverse complement strand
CGTGACCTGAAGATCAAACAGCGACACGTCGCTGAAGCCTTCGAGTGTGACGGTCATCGGGACATCGTAGGTTCCGTTGCCGTTGTCGACGATCGTGCCGACTGACATGGCCGTTCCGATCTGTGCGGTGAGATTGGTGACCTGTGGATCCGTAAAGGTCACCGCGTTGATTGTGAAGTCTACAGAGAATAGGCGGTTGCCGGAGGTCGTGCCCGTACCCGTCTGCCCGATACTGATCGGTATCCGACGCGTGCTGCCGGCGTCCGCCACCGCGATTACCTCCGTAACGGCAGGGTCGATGCCCGTGAACGTGGTCTCGGGACCCAGAAATTGCAGTCCCCGCTCGTTGGTTGAAACAGTTAGCAATGAAGCCGGCGTTCCCTCAAGGGTGTACGATTGCACTCCGGACAACTCGACAAACTCCTGTCGGCCGGAAGCACCATCGACGTCGATCGCGGAGATCTCGAGACCGCTTACTGTTCCGACCGATCCACCACAGCTGGACACAAGCGTGATGGCCAAATCGACACGGCCGTCGAGGTTGGGTGTAGCCGACATCTGCGGCTGAAGGGGCGCTGTACTCGTGTTGGGATCGTCGATCTGCGTCAGCGTGGCGCCGTTCGCGAGGGCAGCAATCTCCACCTCCGCGTCGGTCGTACCCGTCACATCCGTGAAGCAGTAGACTGCGCCCGCCTGAAGGTCCGTACCGGACTGCAATGAAAACGTATCAAACGACAGCGACACCTGGGCGGTCGTTGTTGCACTGAACGACACGGTAAGAGCGACTGCCAAAACACTAAATCGTAGGTACTTATTCATCGACCTGAACTGTTACTTAACGTTGTTATTCGTGGCTTTGCCGGATCTCTGTAGCCATCAGACAAGGGATCGACTGCAAGCCCCGCTTGCTAAGCATTAGCGATGTGAAGATGGAATGAAGGAAAGGTGCGCGGATGGGCGCACAAGGTCCTCTCAGGGCCGAAAAGGAAGCACTTGAGGCAGCACTCAGGCAGCGATTCAGCTATGCAGTTAAGCGTCATCGCGTATCGGACGGTCGCCGCTACCGCCTCTCGAAAAACACGACCCCGCCCCCTTGAGAGCCACTGACGAGATCGCGATCCCCGTCGCCGTCCAAATCGACGAAAACGGGAGTCGCCAGCTTCGGAACAGCCAGATTCGTCAGCATCGCGAATACGACCGATGTGTCATCGGTCCCTACAGACTCGAAAAGCGGTGACTGCGGGGTACCCGAGTTCATGTAGACGGCAAGCGATTTCTCATCTCTGCCAATAACGAGGTCGAAATCACCGTCTGCATCGACATCCTCGAAGGTCGGAAAGCTGCGACGCCCCACGTCGATGTCGCTGAAGTTGTCGGTCACCTCCTCGAACTGTGGTGCGTTGGACGTACCCACGTTTCGGAAGAAGTTGATCGTCCCCGTCGTCTCGCCAACAAACAGATCGAGATCACCATCAGCGTCAATGTCCACCAGGGCGGGCGTGGCGTTGCTCCCCCTGGAGAGCCTTGCGACGACGCCGTCAACAGGCTCCAGTCGGAGCAGCCCGTTTGACGATTCATTTCGGTACCACTGCAGCTCGTTCCTCCACGTCCCGAGCACCATGTCCAAGTCTCCGTCACCGTCGAGGTCGCCGAGAGCCGGCGCATAGTGATACGCGGGTTTGAACCGGAGTGTGTCCGTGAGTTGCCACCGACGGTCTCTTCCGCCACCCTCCATGCGAAACAGGTACATCCCGGCGGTCTCAGTGATTTGCGGCTCGATCTGGTTCGAGAGCAGAAGGTCCGGATCACCGTCACTGTCGATATCACCGATTGCGGCAATACTCTCGGCACCGACATCCACGGTGTTGATGAATCGTTCGCTTCGCAGCGCGAACACGTCCGGTTCAGTTTGTTCGAGATAGAAGAGATTGTCTGCCGTCGTCGTGTTGGCATTGAAGGCACCGCCAAGGACCCCGACTAGCAGATCCGTGTCGCCGTCACCATCAACATCGCCAGGCGCTGGTGCATTGTAGCCGCTTGTCTTGACGGGATTGTTCAGCGGGAATGGCCGCGGCTCTTGACCAAACGAGATGCGGCGACATGAACCAGTATTCTCGATCAGCAGCAGCCCCGGCTCGAAGTAGTCACCCCAAAGAATATCCTGGTCGCCGTCGGCATCGATGTCGACGAATGCCAGGGTGTTCGCACCATGCATCGTGCCCGCGTTGCCTTGGCCGTGCGTCGTGGCAGAGTTGACCCCGCCGTGCGTCGCGAAGGAGTTGGCTGCGCCGTGCGTCGTGAAGGAGTTGGCCCCGCCGTGTGTCGCGACGGCGTTGTCTGCGACGCGCATCGTCCCGGCATTGTCTGTGCCATTCGTCTTCCGGGCATTGCCCGCGCCCTGCATCGCCAATGGCCAGCCGGCCCCGCCCCGCATCGAACCCAGAATCTGACCGATGATCTCAATCCCCTGAAAACGATCGCCGACGAACGCGAACCGGGGCACGCCTTCACGCACCTCCGCCCACTCGTAGCGTGTGATCGTCCCCTCGAGACGGCCGATGAACAGATCCGGATTACCGTCGCAGTCGATGTCGGCAACGTTCGGGATATTCTGCCGGTCAGAAAAGATGGGTTCTCCTGCCACATCTTTCAGGGAGTCTGCTGCCACCTCAAAACTGGGCTGACCAGGCTGCCCGCGGTTCTGCAGGTAACGGACATAACTGAATGGCTGCTCCGTCAACAGGTCCGGAAGCCCGTCCTCGTCGAGATCGACGTATCGGAACCACTCCCCTACATCGATGCCGGCAAATTTTGATGATCGGTACACAAAAGGATCACCCGCTCGCGCCCCATTACTGCCGCTAGGAGCGCTGCCAGGCGTCCCCATATTCTCAAAGTACATGACCGCATCCGGCTCCTCCTGCACGAACAGGTCCTGGTCCCCGTCACCGTCGATGTCGATAAGCTGGGGTCTTGGAATATTGAATCCGCCCAGAAAAGGGTGGTGGTAGGGTCGACCGGACGGGTCCTTGATTTCGAACGGCCCGTCCACATCAAAAACGTAGCCGGATATCCCTCCTCCCGCGCCGTCCTCGTGATCCTTGTCAGTCAGCACCGAGGGCGCCCCGCACCCGGCCAGGCCCGAGAGAAACAGCACGATGATCGGTATCGACAACAGTGCCTGCAAATGGATTCGGCTGCGATGACTTCTCCGCATTATGAGCCGCGTCTCGATCCGATGCCAGTGGCGTTACTACCAACCTCGAGCACCTTGACGATTTCATTTGTCCCGGTGTCGATGACCACCACGGTGCCGGCGTTTGAATTGTACCCAAGGTCATGGCGAGGAGTGTACGTGCCCTTCAGATTATTGTTGGACACGTAGAGATATCGGCCGTCCGGCGAAAGTGCTGCACCGTGCGGCTCAGCGAGTCCTGCACCCGACACAACACTCGAGACATCACGGGTGCTCATATCAAGAACGGTCACGGTGTTGACCATCTTGTTCGGCACGTAAGCGTGCAACCCGTCGTTGGAAAAGACAGGATGCCACGCGCCAAGGCCGACCGTCGTCCAGCCCGTTCTTGTCAACCAGGGTGGATTTGAGATGTCAAAGAAGTGGACGTCACCGGACAGCTGTCCGCCAGCGATCATCACGAGACTGTCCGGAGATACCGCAAACTGAACGAGGACCTCCGGATTTCCGCCAAGCCGGATCAGCTCTACCTGGACGGTCTCTGTGTTGACCGCCGCAATGGTATTCTCGGCCAGACTCGCTGAGTAGACAAAGTCGCCTGATGGAGCTACCGCGAGCGCGTGGGGCCGCGGAAAGAAAACGTCAAACTCATCGACCTCACCGGTAGATAGGCCAATGACGGCGACACTGGACGGCGCATTGACGGCGCTCATCGACCTCCCGACATACAGCCGGTCGTTCCGCTCGTCCAGCACAAGCAGTCCAGGCACCTCTGTCTCGGCTTTTCCAACGACGCGATTCTGCCGATCGAGTTTTACAACCCGGTTTTCGCCGATCAACGAGACGTACCAATGAGATCCATCTTCCTCTACCGCGATGTGGTGCGGCTTCGCCGTCTCCGAGAAGCCGAGTCCTTTGAAATCGACTCGTCGTGCCACCACGTTGGTGCGCGCATCGATGATTGAGACGCTCGACTCACCCTGATTCGCAACGTACACGAGATCCTTGGAATCAGCGAACGGCACCTCGCCGGCTGCGGACGGAGCTCCAGCCGCAATCCAGCGCCTCAAACTCTCGATCTCGGCTGACG
>JAHHLP010000003.1 GCA_018679295.1 Rhodothermia bacterium | reverse complement strand
GAAACTGGTTATTGGAATAGGTGATATCTCGGGAGACAGTCTCGCACTCTCGACCGATCGTCCGGTTCAGAGTGACCGATCGGACGACCACATCTCTTACAGTCGACTTGCGAAACCGGCTAACGTTGTACTGTGGATCATGCTGACCCTGACAACCGCTATCGGCGCTTTAGCGCAGCCGGCAACAGCGTTAACTGGTGAGGAGGGCCGAGACCCAAGTCTTCAGCGGCTGCTCGAAGGGCTTGTGCAGGGATTTGAGGGAGATGTCGGCGTCTACGTCCGTCACCTGGGGAGCGGACGCTACGCAGAAATCAACGGCGACACTCTCTTCCCTACCGCGTCGATGATCAAGGTCCCCATTCTCCTAAAGACGTTCGATCTGATTGATCAGGGCGTGTTGGCGTACGATAGCCTGCTGGTGTACAGGGACTCTCTTCTATATGAAGGTGTCGACATCCTGGGGTCGTTCAAGGATGGTGAGGCGATTCCGCTGAGCAAGGTCGTAATGCTGATGATCACGACGAGCGACAACACCGCGAGCCTCTGGCTTCAGCATCTTGTCGGTAGCGGATCGGCCATAAACCAGTGGCTTGCGGAGGCCGGGTTTGAGGGCACGCGGGTCAACTCGCGCACGGAGGGGCGTCGCGGTGATTGGGAGAGGTATGGCTGGGGGCAAACGACTCCGCGAGAGATGGCCGAGCTGCTCGTCATGATCCGCGAAGGTCGCGCCGTCAGTCAGGCCGCGAGCGAGGAGATGTATCGGGTGCTGACGCGGGTCTATTGGAATGATGAAGCCCTATCCCGGATTCCACCCTTCGTGCAGGCAGCCTCGAAGCAGGGAGCGGTGAGCAGGTCGAGGTCAGAGGTCGTTCTGGTCAACGCTCCGGGCGGTGACTACGTATTCTGCGTGATCACCGATGGACAGGAGGATACCCGATGGACGTACGACAATGCCGGTTATGTCCTTCTGAGGAATGTCTCCTCGGCCCTCTGGAATCATTTCGAGCCCGAACTGGAGTGGTCGCCTGCGCCGGGGATAGATCGTTACTCGGAGTGACGCCCGGGCACGCAGCGGTAATCGTGGGCGACCGGTTCAGACCCGAGCGGACCCGATCTCATTGATTTCGCCCGTACCGGTATGCGAGGATGCCCCGCCGCGGCGCCATCGTGCGTTTAGTTCCGTTATTGCATATCTTTAGGACCGTTATTGGCGGGCACATCCGCTGTCCTTTCTCCGACCCATGCGAGTCTGGTCGGCTTCGAGGGCAGCACTTGCTACGATCTCGGCATGGGCGACGATTCACGGAAATCAAAGAGCGAGGCGCAAGCTGCGTCCGGCAAAACCCTGTCGATGCCTCTCGGTGAGCTGCGCCGTCGGCTCGAGGATTTTCTTCGCGAGTACCTGAGCGAGAAGAGCGCGGCGACAGTTGGGACCTATCGCCGCTCTCTCAACGAATTCGAGCGGTGGTTCGTGCGTGAGAAGGGTCGGTTTGATTTCACCGCACCAGCTGTTCAGCAGTACAAGAACTATCTGATGGAAGAGCGCCAGCTGCATCAGGTCTCTGTGTCCACCTACCTCACGGCGCTGCGACGCTTCTGTCAGTATCTGGTGGATATTGGACTGCTCGACGAGAATCCCGCACGGCAGGTGAAGGGAAACCGTCGACCTACGAGCCATTCACGATCAGCATTGAACCAGTCGGAAATCGGGGCTCTGCTGGACGTACTCGACGGGACAACCAAGATCGGTATTCGGGACGGTGCCATCGTCTACATGATGCTGTTTGCAGGATTGAGCGAGATCGAGATTGTTCGAGCCGACTTTCGTGATCTTGAACAGACGTTGATGGGGCGGTTTCTGAGAGTTCAGGGTAAGGGGAGAACCATCAAGGATCAGTCGGTCCCTATCGATGCTCGGGTGATGGAGCGACTCAAGATCTATCTGGATAAACGCGAAAGGGTGGGGCCGGAGGATCCGTTGTTCGTTTCACACGGACATCGTTCCGACGGAGAGCGGCTGAATACACGGTCGGTGCGTAGCCGGATCAACCTGTACCTTAAGGAGGCAGGTGTCAAGCGTCCGGGTATCACGCCGC
>JAHHLP010000085.1 GCA_018679295.1 Rhodothermia bacterium | reverse complement strand
CTGATCGTCGTGCTGCACGGGGTAGGCCAGCCAACGCTCATCGCCTGTATCGAGATTCCGAATCCGCAGCCCAGTATGATTGTCGTGCCGGGTGCCGTACACAAGCCACTTGCCGTCTGCCGAGAATGTGGGTCGAAATCCAGATCCGATGCGGGAAGTCCGCGTGTACCGCTCGCCGGTTTCGCGGTCATAGGCCTCAAGCTGGTACTGCGGCAGCATCGCGTTATATGCCCAGCTTCCCGAACGCCGGGCGTACCAGATGTGCCGTCCGTCCGGCGTGAAGGCCGCGCCCAGCGCCTTAACGTTGTCTGGCGTCTTCACGATCTCGGCCCCTGAGCCACCGTCGACGTGTCCGATCCAAAGCTTGGCCGGCGTCAGTCGCGAGTCCGCTCTGGACGCTACGACGTATTTGCCGTCCGGCGACCACTCGGGTGAGAGGAAGACGTGGCTCGTGGATTTCGTGATCTGCGTCGAATCCCCGGTGGCGAGTTCCACGGTCCACAGGTTATCGCTTCCCGATTGGTCGGATACGAAAAGGACCTTGGTGCCGTCGGGGCTGTAGCGCGGATGCCGGTCGAAGGCGAGGCCGTCCGTGAGCTGTGTAGCGTCGCCGCCTTCCAAGGGTACTGTGTACAGGTCGCCAAGAAGATCAAAGACGATCGTCCGGCCGTCAGGGCTGACGTCGAGGGAAATCCATGTGCCTTCGTCCGTGTCAATGGAGACGGTACGGTCGGGTCGAAGGGGCAGTGGTTGATCTTCTTGCTTGGTGGAATCACTGCCTGCTAAGTCCTGGGCGGCTACCGGCAATACGGCCGGTACGATGCTGATTGCGAGCGCAGTGGTGGTGACGAGTAGACGTGCTTGCGAGTAGTTCATGGGCCGGGGTGACATCTCATGGATCTATATAGCCGGGCGGACGCTGCCAGAAACTAAACTGCTGAGTGAGAATCCGCCAGCGAGGGTCGACCACACGGATCGTAGCCAGTACAGATTGAGTGCCGCCCCCTAGCGAATGACGGCCACCAGACTTGATTTCGTGTCACCGACAGCCTCGATCCGGATCAGATATAGACCTGCGGGCAACGCATCAGCGTCAAGCTTCAGCGAGTGGGGCCCGGCGCTGCGAGCGCCGGCGTCGACAACCCGTATTTGCCTTCCGAGCATGTCGTGTATTGTGAGTTTGGCAACAGACGGTCGTGCTATTTCGAAAGTCACCGTCATGAAGTCGTGAACGGGATTGGGGTATAGGGGGTGAAGCTGCAGCACTCCCTGCAATTCATCTTTGGGTAATTCCGTCCCCGTACTCACTCCTTCAAGCGCGATATAGTCTTCGCGAACCAACGTAGAACTCTCGACTCCATTCGAAACAGTCAGCCTGACGGAGTACGTCGTGTCTCGCGGGGAGGTAAACGTCCACGTCGTCGTTTGTCCTTCGGCGTCGCTGTTGCCGTCACCGTCGAAGTCCCACTCGCGAGAGATGATCTCGTTGCTGGGATCTGCAAGTGATGCGTCGGTGAAACGCACCGTAAGCGAAGACGTTGAGGAGGCTGTGGTCTGGTCCGCATAGAAATTCGCGCGGATGAACCCAGTTGGGATCTCTTCAGTAACGGTCAAGATGGTATCGGCCGACTGGTTTTCGATGATCTGCTCGACTCCAGAAGGCCACAAGATCCGCAACGAATCCGCCGCAGAGGCGTCGCCGAGACCAAAATGCGCTCGGTTGTCACCGTGAAATACGAAGGATGTCATTCCTCCCGACACATATCGATGCTGCCATTTCGGTATTCCGTCAATGATACTCTTTACGCTTACCTTGGCGCCAATACCCGATCTGTTGGATAGCACTCCGACACAACGGATCGTAATCCAGTGATTCGCAGGGTCTCCGTCATTTCGAATCAGGTAATTCGGCTGCGGAGTACCGTTGCGATCCTGTGGAATCGCATAGGTCAGCAGATACAAGTCAAGATCACCGTCGTTGTCGTAGTCTCCCCAGTTTCCGGCTTGAAGTGCGGGGGGAGGAATAAGCAGGTCTCCGACTTCTGAGGACGGAACCGACGTAAAACCTCCTTCCCCGTCATTACGATAGAGCTGTGGAGGTCGTGATCCGGTGTATAGATCCACATCACCGTCATTGTCCACGTCTCCCCATACACCCAAAACGCTACTGCCCGATGTCGCGGGAGTGCCTTGGACGCGCGTAAACGTGCCATCTCCGTTGTTCCTGTAAAGCCGATCGGAACTGTCCAGGACCGGAAGGAAGACGTCGAAGTCGCCATCGTTGTCGTAGTCTGCCCACGACGAACCGATGTCCAGAACGAAGCCCTCCGTTGTTAAGCCACTCGTTTCGACCAGTTCAAAACGATCGGGATTACCCGTCTCCAACAGCAGGCTCTTGTACAGTTTGTTTCGGGCGGACCAGTTCACGACGAACAGGTCCTGATCTCCATCACTATCAAAGTCGATCCATGTGTCGTGGGTACCGACGCCCGGCCGAGCCACCACGAAGGAAGCGGACGTGATATTGGTGAACGAGGGACCCGTATCTTGCCGGTAGAACAGGTCGGTGGTGGGAGTACCAGACACCGCCGCTCCGGCAGAGTACAGATCGAGGTCTCCGTCCTGATCGTAGTCGACCCAGCTTGCCGAGGGAGACGCGTTTAACTCAGGTCCGAGGTCGACGGCCTCGAAGGTATAATCCGGCGGTCCGATGTTTCTGAACAACGCGTTCGGTGCGACCTGCGATCCACCAGGGACCGTGACGAAATTCGGGATGAACAGATCCGGGTGACCGTCATTGTCGAAGTCTCCCCACAGGGCGCCGTTGCCCACTCCTAATGGCGTCAGGAAGTCGCCGGTCGTTAGTGCCGAAAACGTTCCGTTTCCGTCGTTGACGTACATGTAATTCTGGTTCTCTCCCAGGGCGAACATGTCGAGCAGGCCGTCGCCGTTAAAATCATTCCACGCCGCGCCCGTGCTCAGGAATGCATCTGTTACTATTGGCCCGGCATCGGTGATACGAGTGAAAGTCTGACCGTGCGCCTTGACCGCGAGAATCGTTATGAGGCCCAGGATGCTGGAAACACGCAGAACACCACGGATCAGCAGGGGCAGTTTGTGCGACATTTCATGACGCCGTGCTAGTTGGGTGGATCCAGGTCCCTCGCACCTCCGTCCGTCACAGGAGGAAGGTAGTCGTTCGGCTCCTGCTGATCCAGTCACCGGGGGGTGCGGGCATCAGCCCTGCATGTCCTCCAACTCGACCCCCCGGGTTTCGTGCACGAACTTGAGCACGAACCAAACCGACACGCCGGCAAAGAACGCGTACACGCCGTAGGCTGCGGCGAGGCCGATGGAGGTCAGCAGGATGGGGAAGGTCATCGTGATGCCGAAGTTGCTGCCCCATTGGAACAGCCCGCTCACGGCGAGTCCCGACCCACGAATCTGGTTTGGGAACATCTCGCCGAGCATCACCCACATGACGGGCCCCCACGTGCCGTTGAAGAAGAAGACGTATACATTGGCGGCGACGAGGGCCAGCACGCCCATATTGTCGCTCAGCTGGAGGTCGCCCTGCGCGTCGAGCGTGCCAGTCGAGAAGGCGACTGCCACCAGAGCGAGTGAGACCGTCATTCCTGCTGAGCCGATCCACAGCAGGGGCTTGCGGCCAATCTTGTCGATAAGCAGTATGGTGATCACGCAGGCTACTATGCTGATGCCGCCCGATACGATATTGATCAGCAGCGCATCACCCTCGGAGAAACCTACGGCCTGCCAGAGCACCGCGCCGTAGTAGAAGATGACGTTGATGCCGACCAGTTGCTGGAAGGTCGCGAGTCCGATTCCGACCCAGACAATTTTCCGGACCTTGCCGGTGGTCTTGTCGATCAGGTCAGAGAACTTCGGTCTGTGGTGATCGGCGGCCAGAGATGCGTCAATCTCGACCACCTTGACATCCGCTCGCTGCTCGCCGACGAGCCGGGCAAGCACGCCGCGCGCGCGGTCTTTTTGTCCGGATGCAACGAGGTATCTCGGGCTCTCGGGAATGGCGAGCAGCGCTACAAAGAAGATGGTCGCCGGGATCAACTCCATCCAGAACATCCACCGCCATGCCTGATACCCGAGCCAGAACTCGGCGGTTGAGACACCGGCACTCTGCGCCAACGAGTAGTTGCTTATGAACGCGACGAACAATCCGGTGATGATGGCGATCTGCTGAATGGTTGTGAGCCGGCCGCGGATGTGTGCGGGCGCTATCTCGCTGATGTAGGCGGGCGACATCACGCTCGCTGCACCGACAGCCAGCCCACCGAGGACGCGGTAGATCACAAACTGGAGAGATCCTGTGGAGACGCCTGAGCCCCAGGCGCTGATGATAAAGAAGAGCGCCGCGACGATGAGCACCGTGCGTCGCCCGTACGTGTCGGCCAGCCGGCCGGCAAAGAACGCTCCGACGGCGCAGCCGAGGAGCATGCTGGCGACGTTGAAGCCCGTTCCGACGCTGTCTGAGTTGAATGCAGACTGGAGTCCGTCGACCGTGCCATTGATGACCCCGCTGTCAAATCCGAATAGAAAACCGCCGATCGTGGCGACGATGCTGATCAGGGTTATAAGCAGCAGGTTGTGATCCTTCGGTTGCCCAGCGGGACTATTCATAGGTCGTTACGCGACATAAGTTATTTGAACAGGTACACGGACAACCGGTCATTGAATCGATAGCAACTCGATTCGCCCGTCGAGATGTTGCCGGCGGCAAGCTGCTGCGGCTCGTGACCGCATTACGTTTGTCGGTCGACTGGAGTCGTGGAATCTAAACAAAAACCGTCAGTCGACACAGTTGGTCGAAATGATCGGGCGCCAATCGACTTGTAAAGTGCGGGACGAGAGGGAGGGCCTCATTCTCACATGTTGTGTGTACGGTTCTATGTTCCCCTGAGCCAGCGTTGCCATCGCTCAAACATGCCGGCGGAAATCAAGAGCGGGACGATGGCAAGCCCGACGGTCTAATGGCGGACTCGCTATCGGTAGTCTGGATTGGGAAAATCAAACCGACAGCCGGCATCCGGCGCATCTTCTTCGAGCAGCATTAGGAGGTCGAGTTCCTGCTCGCTTGTCCGGCGCGAGATTACTACGCGTTCGAGCATCCGGTCAG
>JAHHLP010000331.1 GCA_018679295.1 Rhodothermia bacterium | reverse complement strand
GCATACGCGCGGTGCTTCCACAGTCCCTGCCACCCGCGATGGGCGATCAGGAGCGCATTCGGCAGGTACTTACAAACCTCGTCGATAACGCGCTGAAGTACACAAACCCATCCGGAAATGTCGAAGTCGTGGCGCGTTTCGTGGAGCCATCAGAGGTCAAGATCTCGGTGGTCGATGACGGAATCGGCATCGCTGTGGATCATCTACCACGCCTGACGGAGCGATTTTACCGCGTGGACAAGAGCCGGTCGCGATCGCAGGGCGGTACCGGCTTGGGACTCTCGATCGTGAAGCACATCCTTGCGGCGCACGGTCGCAAGCTTCAGGTAAGCTCTACCGAGGGACGTGGCTCCACCTTCGGTTTTTCACTAGAAACGTCTCCGGTCGCCGTGTACGACCCTGACCGCTACGAAGCGGCTGTCACACTATAGTTCGCGCGCGCTCAAGCGGAACGGACGTTTCTTGAGGCGGTAACACCTGTTGTAACAACAGTTGTCCACACCATTGATCTGATCGCGCCCAACAAATGAAACTTGCAGAAAGACTGAAGCAGTCAACGTTTGAGTCTCCTTCTCAGGAGTCCATGTTGAACGTCATGGTGACTAACTCGTGGCTGCTCTCGGTGATGGCGGGGACCATGGGCGCTTTCGACATAACACCGGCCCAGTACAATGTCCTGAGGATCTTGCGCGGATCACACCCGAACGCCCTGACGTGCAGCGACATTGGAAGTCGGTTGATCGATCGCACGCCCGACGTTACGCGTCTGCTCAACCGGTTGCAGAAGAGGATGCTGATCAGTCGAGAGCGGGCAGACCATGACCGGCGGGTCGTCGAGGTTCACATCACCAAGAAAGGTCTTGACCTGCTCAAGACGATGGACCCGGCGGTAGCTAAGTCAATCGATCAGCTGGGTTCGGCCCTCAGTGCGAGCGAGCACAAGCAACTGAGTGACCTGTTGGATCGCTTTCGCACTTCGGGTTGATTCTCCGCGGAAACGTATCTTCGTAGGGTAACGCAACACCTCGCCGCATGCGACAAGAACCCTACGAACTTAGCCGCCCGCAGAAGCTGTACGTCGTATGCGCCGCCATTTTCATTACGGCGCTTGTCATCGCGGAAGCGACGGCCGGGAAGCTCTTCACCCTATTCGACCTTCCCTTCGCGGTCGTCATTCTTGGAACCAGGTTCGATCAGGTGATCATGACGGCCGGCGTGATCGCCTTCCCGATCACTTTCATCATTACGGACCTGTTGAACGAGTACTACGGCGTCCGGGGCATTCGATTCGTTACCATCCTCGGTATGGTGATGATCATTTTCGAATTCGCCATTCTTCAGGTCGCCATCGCTGCCCCAACGTCTGAGATATCGCCGGTTCCAGGCGCGGCTTTCGACGTGGTGTTCGGGGCTACGGGTCGCGTCATCATTGGGAGCCTCGTCGCCTACATCATCGGGCAGCTGGCGGACATCACCCTGTTCCATTGGCTCAGGCGACTCACCGAGGGTCGGCACCTCTGGCTCCGTGCAACCGGTTCCACGTTCGGGTCCCAGTTCCTGGACACGTTCATCGTGCTAACGATCGCTTTCTACGGTCAGTTGAGCTTCGAGGCAATCGTCGCCATCACGCTTTTTAACTACGCCTACAAGTTCATCATCGCTATCGTGATCACGCCGATTATCTATGCCGCTCATTGGGTAATGGATGCCTACCTCGGGAAGGAGACGGCTGAAGGACTCGTGCTGTCGGCCGCGGAGGCAGACTGAGGCGATTCCGGGACCCTCGACTGCCTTTCAATTCAGGCAAGTAAGACGTTTATTGGCGCCGCTCCAGAATCGTATCGCTCCGCATGATTCGACTCCTTGTTTCCGTCTCGATTTCTCTGATGCTCGGCTGGCAGAACGCAGATGCACAGCCATTCGAGATCCCCAGTCCCAACGTACCTGCTGACGTACAGGGACTGAGTCCGGCCATCACCGTCGGGTTTGGCACGCTCGAGTGGGCAGACTACAACGGTGACGGCAATTTTGATTTTCTCTTGCTGGGTAGGCTTCCGTCCACGGGTGCTTCAACGATTCCGCTCTTCGGTGACGTGTTTCGAAGCTCACCAACGATTTCGTTGAATCCACCGGGACTGGTGTACGCGTTTTTCATTAACCGGACCATAGAGCGGCTCTGGCTTTCCGACGCGGACTGGGACGACTTCGATCGCGATGGCGATCTCGACCTCGTTACTATCGGAGCGTCGACCATCAACGCGCCGTATGCGCCTCAGGCTATCCTCTACGTGGCCGATGGTAACACACTCTCTCGAATGGAGACCGATTTAACCGGATTGCACAGTGGTGCGGTTCGTTGGGGAGATCTGGACAATGACGGTGTCTCGGATTTGGCGATGATTGGCGTCGATGCAAGCGGCTCTCATCGAACGCTGGTGTATCGAGGCGATGGTACGGGCAACTTCACGCCCGTTCCGTTCGGCGGTCCGCGGCTTGCTTACGGCAGCCTTGAATGGCTGGACTATGATGTGGATGGCGACTCCGACCTGTTTGTCGTCGGACTTCGTGAGGATGGAGGCGCGCATGCAGCGATGTATCGGAACGACGGGGGCGTGCTCGTGGAGATGGCACAGTCGTTTCGCGGCGTAGCCTACGGGAAGATCGCAGTCGGTGACTTCGATTCCGATTCAGATCCGGACATACTCGTAAGCGGTCAGGTTAACAGCCACAAGTTCGGATCGGGCCTCACAACCCTGTATCGCAACGACAACGGGGGGTTTGCGGTAGTCGATACCGACCTGCCTGATGTCTACTTCGGAGATGCTGTTTGGGCCGATTACGATCGGGACGGAGATCTGGATGTTGTGATTGCCGGGCGGCGCGAAACGTTTGGTTCGCGCCTGCTGCGCGCATGCGTACAGGAGCCGCAGGCAGTATTCGACTGCAGCCCGATTCAGACGGCCGGCCTCGGCGGCCAACCGGCCCCCGGGCTCAGTTATGGAGCGGTTTCGATGGTCGACTACGACAGCGACAGCGATCTGGATCTGATGGTTACCGGAATGCCACGAAACTCGGAGTACTTCACGACGCTTTACAAGAGTCTAAGTGGTGCTCAGAATTCGGCTCCTTTGCCGCCTGATGGTCTGACAAGCAGCACAGATCCCGGTGGCCGCGTGAGCCTGTCTTGGAATCCCGCGATCGACCCGAACACTCCGTCATCCGGACTTACCTACGAACTGCGCGTTGGGACCTCCCCCGGAGGCATTGATGTCATGGCGCCCCGTGCCGACCCACAGTCCGGTGACAGAAGGGTTGTGGAGGCAGGGCGTGAGGGGTCGGGTACATCCTGGGGGCTCGTTGGGCTTTCGCCTGGCACATACTACTGGAGCGTCCAGGCCGTAGATAATTCCTTCGCAGGATCTGCGTTCGCAGCTGAGCAATCATTCATGATCGGCAACTGATGCAACACGTCGTGCGACAGCATATTACCCGTGAGCGCGTAATCGGCCAGCAAACGAAGCCGAATCGGTTGCAGCTGCGAATCGTGCTGGCGGCTTTGTTGGTGCTCTTGTCGACACCCATCTGGTCATTCGCTCAGGAGCCGTTTACCTACCTGTGGACTGACGAGAATATTGAAGCTGCGGCGTTTGGTGCTCTTTCTTGGTTGGACCTGGATGGAGACGGGGATCAGGATCTCGTATTGCTCGCAGGGTCGGACGTCCTGGGTCCTGCGGTTACCCGGATCGTCGAAAACAAAGGCATATCTATTCTTCAGCGGGACGACGGGCGCAGAATGGCTCTCTTGAGAACCGAAGATATTGGGGGCCTGGAACCATCGTCGCCTCTCTGGCTGTCGCGCGTCGATTGGACCGACTACGACCGGGATGGCCGTCTGGATGCCGTCGTTTCAGGCACCGATGACTTGACTGCTCCGTTCACTCCAGCACTGCGATTGTATCGTAACGATCGTGGTGATGGGGTAGCCTTTTCGGAGATCACTCCGTCGGTGGCGGCGGTGCATGGGGACGTCGAGTGGGGAGACGTCGACAATGACGGGGACGACGACCTCCTGGTGATTGGCACGACTGCCGACGGCTCCGCCAAGACATCGTTATTTCGGAACGAGGGAGGCTCACTGGTAGAGATGACCACAACTCTGCCCGACATCGGGTTTGGTTCGGCGGCGTGGTCGGACGTAGACAACGATGGCATACTTGATGTGGCGCTCTGCGGCGTCACAACCGCCGGCAGCTACGTTTTGGGAGTGTTTCGTAATGAAGGTGGCGGTTCGTTTTCGGTGGTCTTCAACGGCACCGGGGGGACGTACTGCACGATCGATTGGGGCGACTACGACGGCGACGGATATGACGACCTGCTCGCTATGGGTACCCGCGCCGCGCCAATGGAAATGGCGCCGTTCACGACGGTGTACCGCAACAGCGATGGCGCACGGTTTGATGATGCTGGCTTCGACCTCATAGGGCTGGCGGCAGGCGAGGCACGTTTCCTCGATCTTGGAAGCGACGGGTTCCTCGATATTATCATCGCGGGCGGTAGCAATCAGGCGCTGAGGAGATCGCTACTTACCGTGTATTCCGGTAACGGCACGGGCTTCCGACGGGTGGGCAATCTGCCTGGCATCTTCCCCGCGGCGTTGTCGCTAGGCGACATTGATCGCGACGGTGACCTGGACATTGCCGCGATCGGGTTGGGCCAGGATCAGCAGGCATCGACCACCGTGTATCTCAATGGCAGTCTTCTGGTCAACACGGAGCCGTCCGCTCCGACGGAATTAGCGGCGACGGTTGATGGTGGGTCGGCATTGCTGACCTGGCAGGGAGCATCAGACGAAACCACCCCGGATGCCTCGTTGACGTACAACCTTCGGATCGGCACTGAAAGCCGAGGCAACGACGTGATGTCCGTGCCGGTCAGTATCGATGGGCGTCCGATCCTGTCCTCACGGGGTAACGTCGTGCACAACACGTCGTGGCGCATCGATGGCTTGTCCAATGGCACCTATTTCTGGAGTGTTCAAGCGGTCGACAACAGCCTTGCTACCTCACCGTTCTCGTCGGAGGCTACGTTTCAGGTTACGGCGTCGTCTGGTGGGAAGCCCGTGGGGAACGATGGTTCGCCAGGTATTGAAACACTTGCGCTGGCTGCCTTTCCCAATCCGTTCGGCCATAGCAGTGCATCCATTTCCTTCTCGTTGCCGGAAGCGGGCTTGGTCGATCTCGCCGTCTATGACGTGATTGGCAGACGAGTCGCTCGCCCTGTATCAGGATGGAGGGGGCCCGGCAAGCACGTTGCGGCCTGGCACGGTGTGGATGCCGCTGGAAATCAGCTTGCCTCCGGCTTGTATATCGTGCGCCTCGCTTTTGAGGGACAGGATCGAACGGAGACGATCGTCATCCGTCGGTAGGACCAAGTGTTCGCCGCGCTGGAATCACCGCGGGACACTCTCGATGTCGTCCCGTGCCGGGTCGCGGCTTTCTCTAGACGGCTTCGACCTCGAACTCGACGGGCGTCAGCCATCCGTATGGGTCTTCACCATCGTGGATGATGCGGAAGAACGCACTCTGGAGCTCCTCGGTGATCGGTCCGCGTCGTCCGCTGCCAATGGTATGATGGTCAACCGATCGTATCGGCGTGAGCTCTGCAGCGGTTCCTGTAAAGAACAATTCATCTGCCAAATACAAGGCCTCTCGCGGCAGCAGGTTTTCTTCTACCTCATATCCCCGCTCACGGGCCAGGCGAATGACGGTATCGCGGGTAATTCCGGGGAGGATACTCAGGCTACCCGGCGGTGTCAGGATTCGTCCATCTTTGACGAGAAAAAGATTCTCGCCGCTGCCCTCGGCCAGATAGCCGTCTACCGATAGCATGATTCCTTCCGTAAAGCCGGAAAGGACTGCGTCCATCTTGGCAAGGCCGGCATTGATGTAGTTACCGCCGGCCTTCGCGAGAGACGGGAAAGTGTTCGGGGCCATCCGATTCCACGATGAGACGTGAACGTCTACACCGTTCTCAAGCGCTTCCGCGCCGAGATACGCACCCCACTCCCAAACAGCGATGACAGTCTCAACGGGATTGCCCAGTGGGTTGACGCCCATCGGGCCAAGTCCCCGAAATACGACGGGCCGGATGTAGCAAGACTCAAGCTTGGCATTCGTTATGGTCGTGGTGACAGCCGCCTCCAACTCGTCCAGGGAGTACGGAATCTCCATCCGATAGATCTTCCCCGAATCAAGAAGGCGCTGCATGTGATCTCTCAGTCGAAAGACCGCAGAACCCTTCTTCGTCTTGTAGCAGCGGATTCCCTCGAAAACTGAGGTGCCATAGTGCACAACGTGCGACAGGACGTGAACGGTAGCCTCTTCGTGAGGGACCAGGCGCCCGTTAAACCAAACATCACTTTTCATATTGCTCCATGCGAGATGATCTGTTCGCGAGATGATTTCTTCGGGACTGAAAAGTACGGTTTCATGGTCGAAAGGTTCTATTTGCGCCCTGTCGCAAGGCGCTGTTTGGCGGGTCCTCCAAGAGGTAGGATCACCGCCTTTTGATCGCGTAGTACGCTATCAGCAATAGGATTCGCGCGGAAGCTTTTAGGGTGCCCGAAATCGTTCCCGTAATCTTCGAAACGCCCACTCTGCGGCGGTATGAAACGGGCACTTCAGTGTACCGAAGTCCAACCTTTACCGCCTTGATTTGCATCTCGACGGTCCATCCGAATGTCTTGTCCTGCATGTTGAGGCGCAGGAGTTCCTGAAACCGGATGGCCCGGAATGGACCGAGATCGGTATAGCGTGCTCCCCAGATGATTCTCATGAGAAAGCAAGCCACTCTGTTGCCGATTAGCGCTTGTGGAAGCATGGCTCCAGGCTCCCGATCACCAATCATTCGTGATCCGACGACGAAGTCGGCGTGGCCGGTTCGAATGGGCTCGACGAGCTGCGTCATCTCCTCGGGATGATCGCTGTAGTCGCCATCGAGAAACACGATGACGTCCGGGTTCTTGGTCGCCGCATACTCGATCCCGCAAAGACACGCCCATCCGTATCCACGTCGTTCCTCTCTGAGTACCGTGGCGCCGGCTTCGCTTGCATTCCGCTCCGTCTCGTCGGTGGAGCCGTTGTTGACGACAACGACCTCTTGCACCAGATCTTCAGGAATGTCGCCGACTACGAGCCCTATGGACCGGCCTTCGTTGAAAGCGGGGATGATTACGATCGTGTGCATGAGACGTGTCACGGGTGACTTGAGTTCGACCCCAGTACCTACGCACCACTACCTTTCCGGTGTCCTCCATCAACGCTTCGGCAGGCGGTATCCAAGATCCAACGCCGTCTGATCATCCAGAACCCATTGAGCGTCGAAGCGACCGATCGATCCGACAAAGCCGAACCCATTGTCAACGTTCGAAAACGAACCAGGCTGTGACAGTATGTCCGGGTCGAAGACACCCCCGGGTGGACTGAACTTGTTATCAAACACCACAATCCGCATCCCCATTCCGAGGAAGTAGAAGTTGTCGGGAATGATCTGCTCCAGAATATCATCGCGATCGGAGGAGAGCCGGGCAACGATTTGCCATCCTGGGTCGGTGCTGCCGTCCGCCGTTGGGTACGCGAACCGAAGATCCTGGAAGTTGGACCTCGGCGTCGTGCCAAACCGGTACCACGTCTCAACCTGCGCGGGAGCGCTTTCAATGCCCGACCAGGACACCGGGACGGTCAGCTCTATGGCTCCGTTGGAGAAGACGACGCGACTCACACTTCCGACAGATGCGATAGGCAACTCCGGAACCTGCGTCTCCGCGATAGACTGAGCGCCGTCCGACCTTTCAACTTCCATCCGATAAACGTGGTTAGGCTGGATGCGCAGAGGTGCATAAAAGACATGCCCGAAGCTGCCATCATTGAACTCGAAGAGCGAGTCCCGCCACACCGTCATATCTCCGGTATTCAAGTCCGTGCTAGACACGGCTGCATCGATCGATTCCATGCCCGTGCTGAAGATCGTCGTGTCGATAGGATCGACCCGCACCCACTGGGTATCCGCGTTCATGTCCAGGGTGCCGTACAGTGAGAAGTAGCGATCCGACTCGATGAAGGGATTCACCGACTCGTCGCAACCGCTCCACATCATTGCCCCGATCGCGATCATCAGGGCAGTGACTGGATGACCGAACCGATTCCTGCTATAGTCGAGGCCACCCATCAATTGACCTCTACCTTGATACCTACCGATGGAATCAGAGGCAGTTGATCGACTCGATCCAGCGTAAAGAGGTCCATGTAGAACAGGTTGCTCCTGTCGTAGGCGTTGATTAGCGCGGCCTGTAACGTCAGGGAGGCGTTCCGGAAATCAAAAGCGCGCTCGAGTGACACGTCGAAGCGGTGATAGTCCGGCAGGCGGCCGTCGTACGGAGGCCCGTAAAGCACCCTCGCCGAGCCGGGATCCTCTCGCACATTGTTCTGTCCGTTAATCAGAATGAAGCGGTCGAAGCCGATCGATTGGCTGAACGGAAGGCCGGAGCCGTACTGCCACCGAAGGCTCAGTTCAAAACCTTGATACTCAACGCTGGCCACAGCGCTGACCTGATGCCGGCGGTCGTGGGGCGGTGAGTACTTGCTGACCAGTCCGAACCATTGCGGGACAACATCACCCCGCGCTTCGTACTCAACGAAGGAATATCCGTACGATACGAAGCCGAAGAACCAGTTCCGGTCTATTCCGAAACGTACGTCCGCGCCGTACGCTGTCCCGTCTGCCGGCTGTACCTTGATCGTCAATCGAGGAAATCCGGTCCACTCGGGCACCGAAAGGTCAGATAGCTTCTTCCAAAAACCCTCCACCGAGAGATCAACACCCGAGCCCGGACTGAGCTTGTAGCCGGCAATCGCATGGATCGCTTCCGGTACCAGGCCGAGCGGCGCACTCGTCCATGCGGTGAAAATGTCGCCCGCGTCCCGCCGGTCATTGAGCCCGACTACTTCCTGGTGGTATTGTCCGAAGGCACCGCTCAGTTGGTGAATGCCGCGGTTGTATATGATGCGGAATCGGGGTTCAAGAAAGGTCTTGGACTTGCTCGGAAAGCTGTGAAGGCGCACCCCGGGTCTGACAATCAGATTCGAGGTAACTCGTATTTCAGGTTCCGCGTAGAGGCCGGCTTCGGTAACGTACTCTTCCTCATTGGCGACATTCTGAAACTGCCCTCCCAGATTCGATTTCAATTCTGAGGACTGAAGAAACAAACCCCAATGGACGTCGACCGACGGAGTGAAATACGTGACGTTGGCCGAGCCGTTGAACATGAAAATATCGGAAGACCGGACCGGGTCGTCCTTGGGCCCGAAAGACTGATCCAATTGCGAAGCCGACAGCAAGATTTCCGCGAACACGGGGAGCGTAGACGGAAGAACGATGAAGCGGGTACCGAACGCGAGATTCTCCCACTTGACCTGGTCGGTCGTCGGTGAATCCAGATCGGCCGTACCTTCGTCGAGGCCGACCACCCCACGATCAGTCGTGCGAATGACGGTGGTGGAGAGTTGGCTCGAGCTGCTCAACGATGCGTGAATCTTTGCAAACTGGTCCCCGAAACGGAAGGGAAGCGGTTCGTCGATGAGCTTGGCGGCTCCCTGATCAATAACTGACTGCCTCGCAGAGAGTATCACCGAGACCCGGTCGCGTGCGAGAGGACCTTCGATTCTTGCCGAGCTCACGAAAGGTGCCAGGGTTGCCGCCGCGTTGAACCGGCGTTTGTTTCCGTTGCGCGTCGAGATATCTACGACCGACGACAATCTTCCGCCGAATTTCGCGCCGAACCCGCCTGCGTAGATGTCGGCATTGCGTACGAGGTCGGCCGGAAAGGCGGAGTAGAAACCGACGATGTGGAACGGCTGGTAGACAAGCATCCCATCTAACTGCACGAGATTCTGTGTGGGTTCGCCGCCGCGGATGAACAGCTTGCCACCGCGGTCCCCGGTCGCTACGACGCCCGGCATGGTCGTTATGTAGTTGACAAGGTCGGCCGAGACGTCCGGTGCGGGGATCAGCTCGATGTCTTGTGGACTGACGCTTTGAAGGCCCGCCGTCACGCTGGCCGGCTGCCGCGAGCGCTCTGCTTCCACGACCAGTTCGCCCAGTTCAGTGCGATCGACTTGCAGGCGAATGCTCCGCGTCAGGGTTTCGCCGGGAGCAAGAAGAAGCGTGTCCGTCTCGGCTATGAATCCGATAAACGACGCCTGGAAATAGTACGTGCCCGGCGCAATGCTGGTCACGATGTAGAAGCCCTCAGAGTCCGTGGCAGTCCCGATGACCTCTCCTGCCGGAGATCGAAGGATGACGTTCACTCCCTGGAGTGCCTCACCACCCGCGTCGTCTACGATGAAGCCCCTCATCGTCGCGGTTTGGGACAGGGCCTCGCCGGCAAGAAAAGCGCCCGTCAGGAAAACGACAACGAGGAGACCCGTGCCGATCGGCGGTAGGCGCCGATGGATAGTGTGGAGCATGCGTGTGTCAACTCGGTGGGGCTGCGTGAGGCAAGCGTTGAAATAAGGCAATCGACGGGAAATAAGAAAGGCGCAAAGAGCAGATGAGTCTATGATCACTGCTGGCCGTTAATGAAGCCGAGATTATCGATTGCACCTTCACCGATATTCCACCGCTCGGTGAATACGCCAACGGAACCAAAGAACCCAACGCCCCCTTCGATATTTCTTCCTTCCAAACCACCCGACCATTCCGGACTCGGAATGCGAAGACGCATGCTGACGCCGTGAAAGACGGCTTGATCATCGTCCTGAGGTATTTCGAGCTGTTGCCGGACAATACGCAGGTCGTCTGACAGTCGAAGCTCCGCAATCCAACCGTCTCGTACGAGGCGGCCGCGGAGGGTGTATGGGAACTCAACGATCTGCGGTTGCTCGGCCTCAGAGCGGGCCACTCTATAGAACACCACCGCATTTTCCGGCGTTTTGGTCAGCCCGTTCCACGACACGGCTTGGGTCGTTCGGGCACCGACGACTGTTGCCGGCGCCACGGCAAGGGACGGTTTGTCCGGGACCGTGGTTGTGGCGGTGGCAATATCCCCGTCGGTCCCCTCAATTCGAAGACGATATAGAAAGCCAGCAGACACGTCGAAGACGGCAAATAGCAAGTGGTCTATGTTGCCATCGCCGAGACTTACCAGTGAATCCGTCATGGTCACCGCGCGTCCGGAGTTCGTCTCAGACAGCGTGACTACGGCATTCAGGTCGCCGGGAAGGGGCTCGACCGTGTTTCGGATTCGCTGGACCCGTACGAATTGCGTGTCCGATTCCGTTGCAATGGCTCCGGATACGTTGAACGCGAAGTCGGATTCAGCATCAGAGAACCGATCCACACCGGTGTCGCATGCGGCGATCATACCACAGGCCACGATGACGAGCACAGTTGGCACCGGCAGAAAACGATATGATTCTGCGTGAATCACTTGACCTCGATTTTCAGTCCGACGGTTGGTATGACGGGCAATTGATTCACCCTCTCAGCCGAGAAGAGATCAAGATCAAAAAGGTTTGAACGGTCGTACGCGTTGACTGCGCCGAGCTGGACGGTAGCCTCGACAATCGGCCATGTGAACGTGCGCTCGATCGATACATCCAGCCGGTGGTATGCAGGCAGTCTGCCACCAAACGACTCTCCAAGCGCGATGGACGGTTCGCCCGGGCTCGTATGGAAATCGCGCGAGCTTACGTCGATAGGGATGTCGTCATAGAATCCCGCAAGTTGGGTGAACGGCAGTCCGGAGCCGTACTGCCATCCCAGCCGGATCCTAATGAGGCCGAGAGACAACCCAAACGCAGAGCTGAGTTGATGTCTTCGGTCGTGGGGCGGTCTGAACTTTTCGCCGTCGGCCTCATAGATCACGCTTGAGATGCCATACCCGACTTTGCCGAACCACCGGCGGCGAGTCACCTCAAGTTGTAGATCGACACCGTTTGAGACTCCTTCTACAGTTAGAAACTGCGTGTCCGGGCGGACCGATTCGCTGACTTCGGGGAAAGCAAGATGGTCGATCAGTTTTCTATAGGTCTCAACCGTTGCCGAGACGCCGGCAAGCGGCCTCCCGCTCCAGCCGACGATGAAGTGTGTTGATCGGGGCACGTCTCGAAATGGTGGGGAAGGGGCCCAAGCGGTGAACACGTCGGTAACAATCCGGTCGCTCGTCACGCCCACTGTCTGCTGGTGGTACAGGCCGGCGGCGAAGCTGAACGTGCTCCCCCACGGTGCTGATTTTGGACTCCATGACGCACGGAATCGGGGTTCGGCAAATACCTGCCCGCGGCTTGCATAGGAGTGAATGCGGAACCCCGGCTCAATCGATAGACCGTCGCGGAGGAAGAAACGGAGATCCATGTACGTCCCGCCCTCCGCAATGAACTCCTGTTCGTCGTCCGAATTCCGTTCGTCGAGATTGTATCGATAGCCAGTGCTCTGAGCGAAGAGGCCGAAGTGCGCTTCCCACGATCCGAGTAGATACCCAAAGTTGATGGCTCCGTTGAAGCCGCTGACGCGCGATGTCTGATCGGGGGCCTCCGTCGGCCCGCTCTGCATCTCGAAGCTCGAGACCGACACGAGGAGCTCAGTTAGGACGGGGAAAGTCTGAGCGAGATAGAAATAGCGGGCGCCGACAGCCTTGTTCTCCCACCGGATGTCGTTGGCCAGGCCCGTTGCTCCCGCCACGTTGCCCTGATCTGTGGTGGAGATCGCTGTGATTGCGACATGACTCGTTTCGTTAAGAAACGCGTGGAACTTGGCAAACCGATCACCAAACCGATACGGAAGCTCCTCACTCAGAACCTCGGGAGCGATCCTTTCGATGACGGACTCCCTGACCGATGCTACGATGGAAATCTTGTCTCTCAGGAGCGGAATTTCCGCACGCACCGAACCCAGAAACGGCGCAATAGATGCCGCTCCTACTACTCGCCGTTTGCTGCCATTTCGGCTGGACACGTCGACCACCGAGGAAAGTCGTCCGCCGTAACGCGACCCAAAACCGCCCGCATAGATGTTGGAAAAGGAGACAATCTCTGCGGGGAATGCCGAGTAGAACCCGACGATATGCATCGGCTGATAAATTGGGATGCCGTCCAGAAGAAACAGGTTCTGCGTCGGGGTTCCACCACGTACATAAAGTTGTCCGCCCTGATCTCCGGCCGTGGTAATCCCGGGTACCGAGGTCAGGTAGCCGGCGAGATCAGCGGACAGGCCGGGTAGCGGAATGCGCTCCAGATCGGACGGACGGACAGTGAGAAATCCGGCAGAACCTGTATGCTCGTGCTCCGGTCTGGCCGTCTCCACGACAACCTCGTTCAGCGTTGTCAGGTCAGGCTCCAGAGACACGTTCACGTGCTCCACCTGGTCGAAATTGAGCGAGACGGTCCGGGAGGCAGGTGAATACCCGACGTATGAGAAGGTGACTTCGTATTCCCCGGGTCGCACTCTTGCAATGATGTAGTACCCGTCACGGTTCGTAATCGTCCCTGTTGACGATCCCGCCTCGCCGATCACGACGTGAACACCCGGCAAGGGCTGGCCGTCTTTGACGTCCGTAACCCGGCCGCGAATGCTCGCCCACTGTGCCGAGGCGATGGACGAGCCAAGTGGTGAAAGGGTAATTAGACACAGCGCAAGCAAGCGCTGCAGTGAAGGAAGTGAGAATATGTTGCCAAGTCGAATCAAGTGGTACCAAAAAGCTACCTCTTGGGGGGAAACACCCTTCGCGGAGTCAGTATACGATGGTGTTGCCGGAGGCTGAAGAGGAACAGTTATGAAGCCGAAACTGAAGTTGGGGTTGTATATCGTGCTTGGGGCGATTCTCGCCATTGCACTGATCGATTCGCTTGGAGTCTTCGACAAAAAGCACTATTTCGAGGTCCCGCATGGAAGTCACACCCACTATGTGGCAAAAGATCGCGACCCCAACGTTTCCATCTCTCAATTCCCGACGCGCAGGCCTGGCCCGGGCGAACGCATCACTCCCCAGGGGCAGATTGTCTCGACGCGCTAGCCTTGTTTTGCGCCAAATTGACCAGCGCCGAGCCGGTGAACCGCATCGTGGTCCAATCGTCCATCGGGACCGCGCCGTACTTGCGATAGAATTCGATCGCCCGCGTATTCCAATCCAGTACGCTTAGGTCAAGTCGATCACCACCGCGGGACACGGCCCGCTGGGCCACCGCTGACAGGAGTGCTTGGCCGATGCCGCGGCCCCGAAACGAGGGCCGCACGAAGAGGTCCTCCAGATACACTCCCCAACCTGTTAAGAAGGTAGAGTAGGTCGGAAAATACAAGGCAAAACCGACCGACCCGCCCGCCGGATCCTCCGCCAAAAGAGCTTCGCAGCGGGGACCACTCATCTCACCGAGGTGACGCGCAAGCTTAGCCGGATCGGGACGCGCGTGTTCGGCCAGCCGCTCGAATTCTGCTAACTCCCTGATCAGTTGGCACAGCGCAGGCGCGTCTGCTGGTGATGCGTCTCTTACAATGAAGTGGTCGTCCATGCCCGTACTCGAGCGTACTGACTAGTAGGGTTCATCGTAGTCTTCGGCCTCGTCATCGTCGTCAAGGGCGCCGAGCGACGACAGCATAGAACCCATCATGTCGGAGTACTTCTGACCCTCATGCAGGAAGTCCTTGCCCAGCAGCGAATGCTGATGAAGAGCTTCGATCACAAACTCCATGGCCACGGCTGTTTCCTCCGGCGAGTCCGGAGCCGAATGCTTGCGAACAAATTCGCGCAGGCCGGAGACCGAATCGAGCTTCGCAACGAAGTCCTGAATACTTAATTCTGGTGCGAGCTCGAGGTTGTTGCCTTCGGCAAACCACGACAGGATCGGCTGATAGGGCGATCGGCCGGTATTCTTGTCCGACGGATTCGGGAAATGACGGCTGAATACTGCCTTGACGGCACGCCCAAGCAGCATTCGCGCAACGTTTTGCGCGCCTTCCTGTTCGCCTTCATAAACCAGTTCGACCTTCCCGGTGATGGCGGGCTCAAGGAAGTACAGATCAGAGATTCTCGTGACCGTCGACGTCTCGCTGTTAATGATTGCGCGACGTTCAGCAGCCGACACGAGGTTTTCCAGTGCGGCCCTCGTCAGCCTTACGGATACTCCCGACTTTTGGTCAACGTATTCGCTTTTCCTTGCCTCGATGGCCACAAACTCGATGATCTCCCGAAACAAGTGGGGAACCGTTACCGCCGGAGCACATCCGTCCCTGTCTTCCCATGCCTCCTGGCGGGTTATCTCGATTCCCGTATCTATCGAACGCGGATAGTGCGTAATGATCTGGCTGTCGATACGATCCTTGAGGGGCGTTATGATGTTTCCGCGATTCGTGTAGTCCTCCGGATTCGCAGTAAACACCATCATCACGTCGAGCGCGAACCGGACGTTAAAGCCGCGAATCTGGATGTCCTGCTCTTCCATCACGTTGAGCAGTCCGACCTGGATACGTGGCTGTAGGTCTGGCAACTCGTTGATGGCAAAGATTCCCCGATTCGTCCGCGGTATGATTCCAAAATGAATGACCTCTTCGTCCGCGTACGTCAGCCGTTTGTTGGCCGCTTTGATCGGGTCGATGTCACCTATCAGGTCGGCCATTGTGGTGTCGGGCGTCGCGAGCTTCTCACCATAACGCTGGGACCGGTCAAGCCAGCGTATCGGCGTGTGGTCGCCCATCTCATCGACGATGTTGCGGCCGAACTTTGAGATGGGATTGAACGGGTCGTCGTTGATCTCGCTGCCCTCGATTACCGGGACGTATTCGTCCAGCAGCGTTGGAAGCATTCGAATGATCCGGCTCTTGGCCTGTCCCCTGAGGCCGAGAAGGATCATGTCGTGGCGGCCGAGAATCGCATTGTAGATTTGCGGCTTCACCGACTGATCGAAGCCCAGTATCCCGGGGAATACGTCTTCGCCCTGCTGGAGTCTCTGAATCAGGTTGATGCGCAACTCATCCTTGACCGTTCTGGTCACGTAGCGCAGCCTTTTCAGGTCTCCCAGCGTCTTAGCATCCCGGATGGTCGGGTTCATATCGAGCCAATTGGTTAGAGGGGCAGATTAGCACGCGAGGTGTCTGAGGCAGTTCCCGAGGTCTTTGTCAGTGGAGACCGGCTGCGAACCGCTTTCATCGGTGCCAGCGGTAGAAGTCGACGCGGGGTCGCGGCTCTACAACGGAGATGGCGACGTCAATCACCCCGTCAACCTGTCTGACGGCGATGTCGGTCGGGTAGAACTGTTTGTTGAAACCAGGGTCTGGCTGCGTGAGAACGGCCTTCAGTCTACCGCCCCGATCGTACACATCGACTCGCAGCCACCCGGGGCGCATGTTCAGCACGTACAGTTCGTCTTTGAGGCTTGAGGCCGCTGCCGACAGCAAGGGCGGTTGATCGATGCTGCCCGCTGCAAACAGTCGGGTACGCGCAAGCATCGGTGAATCAAACCCTGTAAGGCGCAGGGAATCGGCGGTGCCGTCGTGCCGTAGGAGGTCGACCGAAGGCTGGTAGCCTCGCAGGCTGAGCAGTGTATCTCCCCAGCTTCTCAGGTTGCCGGCCAGGGTCCAAAGAGGCCGGTCCAGTACGTGTCGCCATATCTCCCCGCCATCGCGACCGAGCCTCGCGACGTAGGGCTCGAAGTCGTCCCCAATCAGCTTAACGAAAGCGCTACCCTTGGGCGTGACATGAACGTACTGGAGCAAGCCGGCCTTTGGCGGTGAAGGAGTGACGAGCATGTCCGTGATTTCGTGGTCGACTATTTGCTGGACACGTTGGCGACCAGGGCTGAACACGAAAATGGAGTCGCCGGAGGCGCCCGCGAGATAGGGATATGAAAACAGGTCGCTTTCGAAGACCTCGAGGGAGTCTTCGGTGGCGCCAAAGCGGATGACCCTGTCGGTTCCGGAGTCCGACACCCAAAGATGCCCGCTGTTATCAAAGAGCAATGTTCGCGGGTAATCGAGCGTCCATTCGTCAGATCCGCTGGATGACCATACGAGCGCAAGCGTATCAACCGGCATGCCGGTTGCAATGGAGCGCGAGGTCGAGTCAGCCGAGGTAACCGCTCGCGACTCGGTTCGATTACAGGACGACGGCAGGCATCCTGAGATCACGAGTGAAAGGAGGATGGCTGCGACAGAGAAGGGAAGATGTCGAGGCAGCGAATCGGTGTTCATTCTGGCCCGGCCTACCCCGTACGGCGCCCGATCTGCATGTCCAGCTTGCGAATTTCTCCGCCTCGTACCACGTCAAGGGTAATCGTGTCACCGGGCCTGAAATCGTAGATACGAGCCACGAAGTCATTACGGTCCGCGACGGGCTCTCCCTGGACGTTTACGATCACGTCGTAGGCGAGAAAGCCGGCGCGTTCCGCCGGTGAGTTCGGATCCACATCCTGAACAAACACGCCGAGGGCCGTATCCAGACCCACGGCCCGCGCGATTCGGGCGTCGACGCTTATCCCGTATAAACCGGTGTAGTACGACCGGTCTACCGACCCGCGTTCTTTCAACTCGTCGATGATGCGGAGCGCTTTGCCTGATGGCACGGCGAAGCCCAAGCCAACCGAGCCACCCCCTTCGGTGTAGATGAAGGTATTGACACCAATCACCTCTCCAACAGCGTTCAGGAGAGGACCGCCCGAGTTACCGCGATTAATCGACGCATCAGTCTGAATCATGTCTCTGTAGATGCGTCCTTGCTGGACCGAGAAATCCCGGTCTACGGCACTTACCACGCCAACCGTCACTGTCGGCTCCGACGCCTGGAATAGGCCGAACGGGTTGCCGAGCGCTATAGCCCACTCGCCCACGATTGGTTGCTCAAGGTCACTGAAGGTCAGGTATGGCAAATCCGTCTCTGCCTCAATCTTTAGCACGGCGATGTCGGTAGCCTCATCCGTACCCACGAGTTCGGCGTCGTACGTTTCCCCGTCGGGAAACGACACGGTGATCTTGGTTGCTCGTCCGACGACATGGTCATTCGTAACAATAAAGCCATCGGGCGAGATCACGAATCCGGATCCGAGGCCCTTGACCTGCTGCTCAACCTGTCTCTGTCGGCGTCGCCCGAAGAACTGCTCGAAGACCGGATCGGAAAACCAATCGGCAAACGGGTCGCGCACCTGGA
>JAHHLP010000033.1 GCA_018679295.1 Rhodothermia bacterium | reverse complement strand
CGTCGCCCCCGTGTTGACGGCCACCCCACTCGCAACCATTCTCTTTATTGCCGCTCAACTCAACCCGTACACGACAAGCGGTGATCAAGTGCCGACCTCTCCAGCCGAACTCTTCGACTATCTGCGCTCCGGTGAGTACAAGCACTTCGCCCATGAACCCGAGATCCATCCATCGCTGGGACCACATTCCGACGTAAAGGTCTTCGCGAATCAAAAGCTTGCAGCTTCACTCGAGGCGGGCGCAGATGAGCACCCTCAACATGCAGCCGCGGTGAAGGAGTTGTACAGAGACGATACCATGTTGGGCTGGGCCGTGATGGTCAAGACCGAGCCAAATAGTGACCAGGGCAACGGATGGTACTGGTACGAGGTTCTGAGCACGACGGACGGATCGAGACTGGCCGCAAACGGGAACGGTGTCCCGCTCTGCGTTGGCTGCCACACAATCGGCCAAGACTACGTGCGAATTAGTCCGTCAAGTCTTGACTTCCAAAAGGCCAAGTGAGCAGTAATCCGTACTCGCGGTCGCGAGCTTCGAGGGGCAGGCTTGGACGCAAGTGTCGGGCCAATTGGCGCAGCTTAGCGTGCGCGAATCTGAGCCAAATGCAGCAAAGGCACCCGGCCTGACGGCTGAAGCTGAAGGCGTATGGAGCCAATGACCGGACTCGAACCGGTGACCTGCTCATTACGAGTGAGCTGCTCTACCAACTGAGCTACATTGGCTTGATCGCGGCCGACCTGCGTGTGAGGTCTGCCGCACCTGACGCGATCGATGGTACGCCCGCAATTGGTCGGCATCGTTCTGGACCAACGCCGCAAACTACTTCGCCCACGTCTCAACCGTCAAGCCGATCCTACCGACACCGGCGAATGGTGGTGCCGCGCCTTTCGTATACTCACCATTTCTTCACCCCTTCCCGCCCCGGCCATGATTGAGCTGAAACAGGTCTCCAAGTCGTTCGATGGTCATCGAGCGCTGGCCAACCTGTCACTGAGGATCGAGGAAGCAAAGACGACCGTTCTCATCGGACAAAGCGGCTGCGGGAAGTCGACCGCCCTACGGATCATGATTGGGCTGATCGAGGCGGACGAAGGCGAGGTCGTCATACTCGGAGAGAAGCTCTCTCCCGCAAATGTTTTGTCGGTTCGCCGGCGCGTCGGTTACGTGATCCAGGACGGCGGGCTCTTTCCGCACCTCACGGCGCGTGAGAACGTGACGCTGATGGCCCGACATCTCCGTTGGCCGGACGACCTCATCCGCGCAAGGCTGTTCACCCTTAGTGAACTCGTGCAGCTCCGACTCGACCGCCTTGACCTGTTTCCCGTTGAGCTATCCGGCGGACAACAGCAACGCATCGGGTTGATGAGAGCCCTCTTTCTCGACCCAGACGTCCTCCTGATGGACGAGCCCCTTGGAGCGCTCGACCCGATGATACGCGCGGGGCTGCAGGACGAGCTACGCGATATCTTTCGCGAGCTGGATAAGACCGTCGTACTCGTGACGCACGATCTCGCGGAGGCCGCGTTTCTCGGCGACCATATCGCGCTACTTCGAGAGGGCCGGCTCGTACAGCTTGGAACGATCGCCGACCTGACGGATACGCCCGCCGACGAATTCGTTACCGAGTTCGTGGGCGCACAGCGACACCTATCGCTGCTGGCGGGAGGGGAATGACATGGCTGCATCGCGACCACATCCCTCCGCAACGCGCACGTCAGCGCACGCAGGGTTGCTCGTCCTCATCCTCCTGCTGCTGTTGCCCTCCTGTCAATCCGAAGAACAGCAGCCCGTCGCGACGGTCGGCTCGAAGACCTTCACCGAAAGCGTCATTCTCGGTGAGGTGATCGCATCTGCCTTCGAATCACAAGAGGTGCCCTCCCATCACCGGCGTCAACTGGGCGGTACGCGGTTCTTGTGGAACGCCCTGCTGGGTGGCGACATCGATGCTTATCCTGAGTACACCGGCACACTGCTCGAGGAGATTCTCGCCGGGCAGCGATTGGGCGGCATAGACGATGCCTTTAGCGTTCTCGACTCGCTCGGGCTCGCGGCCAGCCTACCCCTCGGCTTCAACAACACGTACGCGATCGGGATGCGCGAGGACCGGGCGGAGGAACTCGCAATCGCGTCGGTTTCGGATCTTCGTCGCCACCCGGGCCTCCGGTTCGGATTCAGCAACGAGTTCATGGACCGAGGGGACGGATGGCCTTCGCTGAGAGATCACTACCGCCTTCCTCAGTCGGATGTCCGCGGCGTCGATCACGATCTTGCCTATCGCGGACTGGCAACGGGGTCCATCGATGTGATTGATCTGTATTCGACGGATGCAGAGATCGATTACTACGGCCTGCGGGTGCTTGAGGACGATCTGAACCACTTTCCGGAGTACCGGGCGGTCATCCTCTATCGGAAGAATCTGCTGAGCCGTATCTCCGAGGCGGGTGACGTACTCGACGCTCTTTCCGGATCGATCTCTGACGACCGAATGATCGCGATGAACCGGCGCGTCAAGATTGACGGTGTGCGTGAGCGCGAGGTGGCCAGGGCGTTCGTGCGCGACGATCTGGGACTGGAGGTGGCAAGAGTTGAGGCCGGACCTACGCGCGCTGAGCGGATCTGGCAGCGTACTGTAGAGCACCTCGTGCTGGTCGGGATATCCCTGGGTCTCGCGATCGTAGTGGCGATCCCGCTGGGCGTCGTCTCGGCACGTCGACGAAAGCTGGGTCAGGTGATCCTCGGTATTGTCGGCGTCATCTATACAATACCATCGCTGGCGCTGCTCGTGTTTATGATCCCGCTCATCGGCATCGGTGGCCC
>JAHHLP010000480.1 GCA_018679295.1 Rhodothermia bacterium | reverse complement strand
GTTCCACAGAATGGGTTCAGGTGGAGCAGGACTGGGATCCGATTTTGGGCGACTGGATCAACCGGGAACAGGATATCATTACTCTCAACTCAAACGGGGATTTTGTCGAGTCGGTAACTCAGACTTGGGACGTGGGTCAGAGCACCTGGGTCAACGAGGATCGCGGAACGGTGGTCTATAACAATGATGGGCTAATCACCGAGTTCGTCAACCAGATTTGGGACGGCAGCCAGTGGGTGAACGATTCAAGACTGATCCAATCGTACGGCGAATTCACGGGAACCGCGGTCGAGGAAACTCCGGAGGGACGCTTCACGCTCGAGGCCAACTACCCTAATCCGTTCCGAAATGTCACCACCATTCGCTACACACTTCCATCTGCACAAGCTGTAACGGTCGAGGTGTTTGACCTCCTCGGCCGACGGGTGATGACTCTCGTTGACGGTATGTCTGCTCCGGGAATACAGTCCGTAAACATCGACGGCAAGGAGCTGGCGGGCGGTTTGTATGTCTATCGACTTAAGAGCAGCACCGTTACGCTCTCGAGGACGATGATGCTGGTCAAGTGATCTAACACGCTGTGAGTCAGCGGGACTGAAATTGGTAGCTTGGTCGATCCAGGGTGCTGGCCTACGTGGTCGGCACCCTGGCTTGTGTTGTGTGACACATGTTTTCGTGCAGATCACGAAAGCAAGGTGGCCGATTCGGGATGCATTTGTTCGCACATTGTCGCTAGCGTCAAGCAGAGCCAACCAAGATCGGCCACAGCCCTGCTTGCCGACAGACTCCGGATTCACTACAATCCACTGCTTCGGCGGACGGCGGGCGTGGTGCTCGCGATGCCATGATTCCCGCAGCAGGACTAACACGATGCGCTTATCATTAGTCGCGGCCACTGTGGCCCTCTGGATGACCACGACCGTCCATGGCCAGTCGCCTAACGAACGGCTGATTCAAGCAGGTACGACCTCCGACTACCCGTTAGTCGCACCGAATGACAACCGAGATCCGGCTGGCATCCTCGCAGGAGACACGCTGGAACTGAGCCTCGAGATACATCTTGCCGACTGGCGACCCGAGACGCCGGACGGGCCCGGTTTGATCGTAGCGGCTGTCGCAGAAGCGGGTGGCACTCCGATGATCCCGGCCCCCCTTATCCGCGCCACGGAGGGCACCGTCATCCGTGCAAGCGTCACGAATTCACTCGCGGACTCTGCGCTGACCGTATTCGGGTTTCATGAGCATCCGTCACAGAGATCGGATAGCCTTGTGGTTCTTCCCGGCGAAACGAAAGAAGTCCTTTTTGACCCGGGTGCCGCCGGAACGTACCTGTACCGAATGCGGATCGGTGACTATGAGCCGTCGAGGTTCATAGATCCTGAGAGGGACCAACTTGTCGGCGCAATGATCGTCGACCCTCCTGGCGGCTCGTCACCCGACCGCGTCCTGGTGATGAACGTGTGGAGCAGCGTCGTGGACTCTGCCGTAGTCGGTACGGATTACATCGAGGGACTGACCATTAACGGAAAGTCATGGCCGTATACAGTAAGAGAGAGACCGCAGGTCGGCGACACGCTGCGATGGCGCGTAATAAACGGGACCGGCCGAAATCACCCGATGCATCTGCACGGATTCTATTATCACGTCACGTCCCGAGGAGACCTGCTTTCCGACGAAATTTACGCACCGGAGGATCGCCGGCTGGTAGTAACCGAGACGATGCGCGGACATACGACCATGGCAATGGAATGGGTCCCCACCCGCCCGGGCCGGTGGCTCTTTCATTGTCATCTCTCCTTTCATGTGTCGCCGGACATCAGGCTGCCGGGAGCAACCGACCCGCACGGCCACGGCCGTTCCCACATGGCAGGCCTGGTGATCGGGATTGAGGTTCAGGAGGGTCCGACCGATCTCATCGAGCGTTTCGACCCAAGAGAGATTACGCTCTATGCGAACGAATACCCGGCCGACACACTGCACGAATATGGATTCGACCTCAAGGAAGTGTCCGATGTCAGTTTGGAGCGTGCAATCGTTCCCGGCCCCGTGCTTGTGATGAAGCAGCACGAGCCGACGTACGTTACCGTGGTGAACAACTTGCCGGTACCGACCGGCGTGCACTGGCACGGCCTCGAACTGGATGCCTGGGCGGACGGAGTGCCCGGCTGGAGCGCTTCCGACGGGCGAGTGTCGCCTGAGATACCGCCAGGTGGGAAATTCGAATACAAACTGTCGCTCATGCGGCCGGGTACGTTCATCTATCACAGTCATCTGGACGATGTGCACCAGCTCACGGCGGGGCTATACGGGGCGATCATTGTTCTGCCGGACGGCGAAACCTACGACCCCGACAAAGACCACCTGGCCATAGTGGGCTGGCGCACGACCGACCCGCAAAGCATGAGTGACGTGGAGCTGAACGGGGCGGATGAGCACCCGACAAAATCCGCCGTCGTTGGGGAAGAGCATCGAATTCGAATCATCAACATCGCCCCCGCGGGCAACATCTTCGCCTCAATGATGAAGGACTCCGTCGCCGTACCGCTGATCGCGATCGCGAAAGATGGAGCCGATCTTCCACGTAATCAGCAGGTCGCCTTCGAGAGGACCCCAAAACTGTTCGTAGGAGAGGCCGCCGATTTCCGGTTCACTCCTCAAGAGGCCGGAACGTATGAACTGTTCGTCGGATACTCACCCCGATCCGGGTGGCGTCAGAAGTGGGTCGTGTCTTTCGCCGCCGGTTCGAAGTAGGGCGCCTACATTTCTTCAGCTTCACCCGGGACTGGGACCGGGATGTCGGAATTCCATGTGTCGATGATCATGGGCCAGGAGCCATCGGCCTGCTTTCGACGAACCTCGAGGTACTTGCCGGTGTCTTCAACCGTATCACCTTCGATATCCATGGCTAGCGAATAGGATCCTCGAACGGTAGCCAGATCTCCAGATCCCTGGATATCTTCGATGGTCAAATCCATAGAGGTTATTGTTGGAAACTGTTCGAACACCTCCTGAATGGCCGCTCGCCCGGTAACCGAAGGGGCGTTGGGCGGCATGAGCACGGCATCCTCCGTGTATAGGGCTGCGACTGCTGTCCAGTCGTTGCTGGCCCCAGCTGCTTCGAATGCATCGCCGGCGGCACGGATCGTAGCAAGATCCTCCTCCGACAGCGAGGCCGGCGGCGGAGCGC
>JAHHLP010000552.1 GCA_018679295.1 Rhodothermia bacterium | reverse complement strand
TGTCGGCGGCATGCTCGTCTGCATCCTCCAGTATCATCGCGGCCGGGTAGCCCACTTTCAGTGAAGCCCGAACCGCTCCCTTGAATCTATCGGACAGAAACTGATCGAACGCCGAGGCTTCCGCTTTTTCAAGTTCATTTTGTAGCTCGGGGTCGTACAGCGCGTAGGAAGCGAGATCCCCCAGGCCAGTCATTGGATCGACGCTCGTAAAGGCGGACGACGGAGCGGGCGGCGCGACGTGGAGTACCAGCAAATCAGCCCCCAGTCGGGCTACCAGATCCGCCACGGCATCCGTGACTGTTTCGGGCTCCGTCAGCTTTGCTGCGAACAGGACTGTCATCACATGTGACCGTTTAGAAACGCTTCATCGAATGATACGAGATTGCCCGGGTATGACAAAGGAGACGTTTGTGACATGAATCAGGCTCTTAACTGTGCGGGTTGCCGGTCGATACCTCGATCGAATCTGATCCACCCATTTCTCCCGAACAGTCATGAGAATCCTCAAGTCATCGTCGCTAGCCGTATTTCTTGCCGCCGCCGTTTTTCTCGTTGGCGGATGCGACATGTTTTCCGGCAATGCCGGGCGAATTACCGTCAAACTCAAAGACGCTCCATTCCCGTACGACCACGTGTCTGAAGCAAACGTCACCATCACTCGGATCGAGGTCTTGGGAACCAATGGCACCAAGAACTGGCTTATTGCCGACGTTGCACGATCACTCAATCTCCTGAACTTCCGCAACGGAGCTACAGTGACAGTTGTCCCGGATATCGAGATACCTGCGGGTACCTACGATCGTCTTCGGATTCATCTGAACCGGTCGGCGACCGTCGTACTCAAGAACGGTACGCGATTCAACGTTGATTCTGGATCTGACGCACCGGTCGTTGTGCAGATTCCCGAATTCGAGTTTGACCAGGGAGAGGATGAGGCAGAGGCTCTCATAGATTTCGATGTGGACAACTCGTTTGTTGCGCAGGGCGATGTGTCCACCATCGATGGCATTGAAGGTTTTGCCTACTCGCCGACAATCGTGGCCGAGTCCTTCAAGCTCAACAACGAAGAGATTCCTGTCCAATGAGGTAGTTTCGACTCAAAGGCAGTAAGAAGGAGGGCCAATCGGGAAACCTGATTGGCCCCTTCTGTTTATGTCGCGTCCGTCCGGCACGACATTTGTCGGGTTAGATTGCGGGATGTTCCGCACGGCTTTCTCCACCTGTTCTTGCTGGATTCTTAGCGAGACTCGTGTGTTGGCCCGGCCGATTCCCATTCCTGTTGACAAGAACGAGACTTATAGCTCATATGCAACTTTCTGCTCGATTCATTCTCGCATCTTTGACCGCCGTCGTTTTTGGCTTCGCGGCGTGCGATTCTGCGGCCCCAGACGATTCCGGACGAATTACGGTTCTCATAAAGGACGAGCCTTTTCCGTTTGACCTCGTCGACTCCGTCATGGTCACGATAAACAGCGTCGAACTAGTCGGCGAAGACACGACGGACAATGTCCTCGTTCTTTCCGACATCGAGCAGAGCTTTAATCTCCTTGAGCTTCGCGACGGCGTCACGGATACGCTTGCTGCCTTGCCGATTCCTGAGGGCAATTATTCCGGCTTGCGCGTGGTGGTGGACGAATCCGCGTACGTCGTACTAAAGGATGGAACGCGCTTTGACCTCAAAACCCCCTCGGCAACTACGAGCGGACTCAAGATTCAGATGCCTCCAGTAGAGGTGTCTGACTTCTCCGACGAGGTGGAAGTGCTTGTAGATTTCGACGTTGAGAAGTCATTTGTGCTGCAGGGCAACGCCGCGACCCCGGCCGGCATCAAGGGCTTCTTGTTCAAGCCCGTGATAAAGGTCGAGTCGCTAGAGCTCAACGACGTGGAGCTTGTGACTGAGTAGTCACGGTGATCGTCAAGACTGAAGGGCTTCTCCGATATCGGAGGAGCCCTTTTCTGTTTGGAATCCTGGGGGTACGTTCGGTATCGCCATCACGCCATTCACGCCATTCACGCCATCACGCCATCACGCCATCGCCGTCACGCCATCGCCGTCACGCCGTCACGCCATCAAGTCTGATTCAGCCTCGCGAAGACAGTTGTTACTCGGCGTCTGCCTCGTTCCGATTTCGTGTCAGGTCCGCGACCACACCGGGATCGGCGAGGGTAGACGTGTCGCCGAGTTCATCGATCTTGTTCTCGGCGATTCGGCGTAGGATTCGCCGCATGATCTTGCCCGACCGCGTCTTAGGCAGTGCCGGGGCAAACTGTATGACATCCGGTTTTGCGATGGGGCCTATTTCCCCGCGGACGTGTGCGATGAGAGCATCGCGAAGTTCGTCGGATGGGTCAATGCCCGCCTTCAGCGTAACGTAGCAGTAAATGCCCTGCCCCTTGACAGCGTGTGGAAAACCAACAACTGCAGCCTCAGCCACGGAGTCATGTAATACGAGGGCACTTTCAATCTCTGCCGTTCCCATGCGGTGGCCCGAAACGTTGAGCACGTCGTCGACGCGGCCTGTAATCCAGAAGTACCCGTCTTGATCACGCTTGCAGCCGTCACCCGTGAAATACTTGCCACGAAACGTTGAGAAGTACGTCGCTACGAACCTGTCGTGATTTCGATAGACCGTTCGCGCCTGGCCGGGCCAGGAGTCGGCAATCACGAGGACGCCCTCGGCCGGTCCGTCGAGGACCTTGCCTTCCGGATCGACTACCTGCGGGTGGATTCCCATGAAGGGTAGCGAGGCGGACCCGGGCTTTTGCGGAACCGCGCCCGGCAAGCCGGTAATCATGATGCCCCCCGTCTCAGTTTGCCACCATGTATCAACGACCGGACAGCGTTCATCCCCGACCACGTCGTAGTACCATCGCCATGCTTCCGGATTGATCGGTTCGCCAACTGTGCCGAGCAGTTTCAGGGTCGATCGGTTGGTTCGCGTGACGAAGTCGTCGCCGAGCCTCATTAGTGCGCGAATTGCTGTGGGAGCCGTATAGAATTGGTTTACCGAGTGCCGGTCTACAACATCCCAGAAACGGGATGCCGACGGATAGGTGGGTACACCCTCGAAGAAGACCTGGGTTGCGCCATTTGCGAGCGGTCCGTAGACGATGTACGAATGCCCGGTAATCCAGCCCACGTCAGCCGTACACCAGTAGACGTCTCCGTCGTGATAGTCAAAAACGAGCTCGTGCGTCAGAGACGTGTATACCATGTAGCCTCCGGTTGTGTGCAGGACTCCCTTCGGCTTGCCCGTGGAACCACTTGTGTAGAGGATGAAGAGTGGATCCTCGGCGTCCATCGGTTCGGGGGCGCACTCCGCCGACACCTTCGCCGCTTCTTCGTGGTACCAGTAGTCGCGCCCCGCCTTCCACTCGACGTCGCCGCTCGTATGTCGCACGACAATAAGTGTATCCACGTCCGGGCACTTCTCCAGCGCCCTGTCCGCATTTCTTTTCAAGGGTACGGCCTTTCCTCCGCGCCGCCCCTCGTCGGCTGTGATAAGCACCGTCGAGTCGCAGTCGAGAATACGGTCAGCCAGAGAGTCGGGCGAAAAACCACCGAATACGACGGAGTGGATCGCGCCGATGCGCGCACATGCGAGCATGGCGTAGGCGGCCTCCGGTATCATCGGCATGTAGATCGTGACCCGGTCGCCCTTCGCCACTCCCCGCGCCTTGAGGACATTGGCGAATCGATTGACATGCTCTGACAGATCGTTGTAGGTGATGCGGCGCACCTCGTCGTCGGGATCATCCGGCTCGAAGATGATGGCTATCTGATCACCACGGGAATCGAGGTGCCGGTCGATGCAATTGTAGCAGGCGTTCAGCTTGCCGCCGAGATACCACTTGATGTGTACGTCTCGCGGTCCAAATGAGACGTCCTTCACCGTGTGAAACGGCTGGTACCAGTCGATCCTGTCAGCTTGATCACGCCAATACTCCGACGGCTTCTCCACCGACTTCTCATACATCTCGCGATACTGGCCGAGTGAGGACACATGCGCTGAGGATTCAAAGGATGAAGGGGGTGCGTACGTCGCTCGATCTGAACTGTCGGACATGCTGGTTGTTACCTGGACTATTATGGTTTGAACGAGTAGGCCTCGATCGTGACGACCATCGAAGTATAAATAATACCGACGTTACGATCCGAGTCCGAATGCGGTCGCCCATTCCGGTATGGTGCCGTAAGCGACGTCGAAAGCGAAGGGCAGAAGCAAGTACATGGTAGCGGTGATGAGAATCACGAAGAGCGTGTTGAGTACTATCCCGGCCCGAGCCATTTCCGGGATGGTGACTCTACCACTTCCATAAACGATGGCATTCGGTGGTGTGGCAACCGGAAGCATGAATGCACAACTGGCAGCGACCGTCGCGGGTACCATCAACACAAGCGGGTTTTGGCCTATTCCAATCGACACGGAGGCCAGAATGGGGAGAAAGGCCGCCGCGGTAGCCGTGTTACTTGTCAGTTCGGTAAGAAGGATGATCAGGGCGACAGAGAATACCATCAGCCCGACCAGCGGCCAATTGGACAACTGACCGAAGATCGCCCCAAGCCAGTCGGCAAGTCCGCTTTGCTGAATAGCCGCGGCCAGACTCAGGCCGCCGCCGAACAGGATCAGCACGCCCCACGGTATTTTCCTCGCCCACTCCCAGTTGAGCACGAAGGTGCCCCTGCGCCAATCGACCGGGATGACAAACAAAGCCAGGGCTCCGGCAATTGCGATCAACGGGTCGGATACCCCCGTAACGTAATTGTCTATCAATGGCCGGCTCATCCAAAGTATTCCGACCATCCCGAAGACTACACCAACGGATTTCTCGCCCCGGCTCATTCTGCCAAGCGCTTTCAGCTCCCGCCTGATCATGTCGCGTCCCTGATCTCCGTGGTCCCCGGCCATTGGATATACGAAATGGACGAGTACGAGATAGACGATCACCAATCCGATTGCCACAAGGGGGAGTGCCAGCAAGAACCATTTGGCAAATGAGATATCGACTCCGTACTGGTCGAGCATGAGAGCAGCAAAGAGAGCGTTTGTGGGTGTTCCAATCAGAGTGCACATACCTCCGATGCTGCAAGCGTACGCGATTGCAAGCATGAGCACGATTCCGAAATTGTCGTTGGAGGTACCATCCTCTGTAGCCGCGAGAGCAATGACAGAGACGCCGATCGGAAGAATCATCATAGCGGTTGCCGTATTGCTCACCCACATGCTCAGGAATGCGCTGGCCGCCATGAAGCCGATTACCATTCGTCTTGGGGCGGTCCCGACGGCAGACACGATCGTCAGTGCGATTCGTTTGTGCAGATTCCAGCGCTCCATCGCAGTTGCGATCATGAACCCGCCCATGAAAAGAAAGATGAGCGGATTGGCGTAAGGCGACGCCGCGTCCGCAATAGTCGACACCCCGAGGAGAGGCAGAAGTACGAGAGGCAGAAGTGATGTTGCGAAGATGGAGATTGCTTCACTGATCCACCATATTGCGATTAGCAGGCCTGCACCTGCGACTAGCCACGCTGCCTGCGGCATGTCACCGGGCGGCTCGGTAACCTGTACAATCAGGAGCGCGCCGACCCCGGCTACGAGCCCGATCTTTTGTCTGACGCCAAAAGCGCTTGGCGGAGCTTCACGTCCTAACGATGATCTCTCGCTTTCAGTCATATGCAGCGGGTTGCTCGAAATGTCGCGCACTCTTCACTCGGCTTCGCAAGAAGCGATGCAGGTTGGCAATCTCGTCAATAACCAACTGTACTGCCGGTCGTGGCAAGGAGGCCCCGACAAAAATAATCCTGAATGCCCGACCTGCGGCTGATAAATTCTACACTGCAAGTACCGGTGGGTCGCGAGGCCCCGGTCCACTTCATCGATGCGGGACTTGTCTACGCTACACCATTATTTAGGATGTCTGATTTCACGAATCGAAAACATGTCATGAGAAGTTGTCTTGTCGCCGTTGCTCTCGTGTGGTCCCTCTTCGCGCCTTCCGTGTTTGGACAGGAGGTGCCGGATCTCGCCGAGAAGACGCAAGGTCTCGATGCACGGACTGGTCTATTTACGGTCTATTGGGACAATGCGGGCGGACGTATCTGGCTTGAAATTCGTGAGTTTGATAGCGATTTCCTGTACATGGAGTCCCTTCCGTACGGTCTGGGGTCGAACGATATAGGGTTGGACCGTGGACAGCTGGGTGATCGCTTTATTGTTCGGTTTGAGCGATACGGTCCTCGTGTATTGCTGGTGGCCCCTAACATGAAGTATCGCACGCTCGGGGCACCGCGCGCGGAGGCGAGATCTGTGCGCGAGGCGTTTGCCGACGGGGTTGTTTGGGCTTTTGAGGTCGCGGCCGAGTCGGAAGGGGGCGTTCTAGTAGACGCTACCGACTTCGTTGTCCGCGACGCTCACGGCGTTGTGGCGCAGCTGAAGAGCGCGGGGCAGGGTGCTTTTATTTTTGACCGCGACCGGTCGACGCCGGTGCCCGACATGTTGAAGTCGTTTCCTGACAACACGGAGCTGGAGGCGCGGTTGACGTTCACGTCGGACGACCCGGGTAATTTTGTGAGAGATGTGGCGGCGCTCCCGTCGTCGTTCTCTGTGCGGGTCCGGCACTCACTTATTCGCTTGCCCGATCCCGGATTTCAGCCTCGGGTCTTTCATCCGCGAGCCGGCTACTTCGGGCCGCGCTTTGAGGACTACTCCAAACCCATCGGGGAGGACCTGACTGTCAGGTACATCGCCCGGCATCGCCTGGAGAAGAGGAATCCGGAGGCGGCCGTTAGCGAGCCCGTCGACCCGATTGTGTATTACCTCGATCCGGGCACGCCGGAGCCTGTTCGCTCGGCCCTGCTCGACGGAGCCCGTTGGTGGGCCGACGCCTTCGAGGCTGCCGGCTTCCGCAATGCCTACCGAGTGGAGATGTTGCCGGAAGACGCGGATCCCCTTGACGTCCGGTACAACGTCATCCAGTGGGTGCATCGTGCCACAAGGGGCTGGAGCTACGGGGATGCGGTGACCGACCCGCGGACTGGAGAGATCATCAA
>JAHHLP010000431.1 GCA_018679295.1 Rhodothermia bacterium | reverse complement strand
GTATTCACACGGCGAAACTATGTTCTGATGGTGGTCGGGGTTGCTCTGATCGTGGTGGGATATGTCATCATGCGCGTTGACAATCAGGTAGACGGCTTCCTGTCGCTGTATCTCGCGCCGCTCATCATACTCGGCGGCTACCTTGAGATTATCTACGCAATTCTCTGGCAGCCCAAGGAGGCGCGCATCGTCAGTGTTGATGCGGGCAAAGCGTCCAGCAACGGCGCATAGATCAAGCGCCGTATCGGTCTTTTCGGTGCTTCGGCACTGCCCTGCGGCCGTCCAGGCCTCGACTGGGCTGACCGAAGCAACGAACGGGCGTTTCAAAGTGGCAATGAGCGAGGGGTTAGACTCAACGATTGGCCACGATTTCGTGCTCCGGGAAGAAGTAGGCCGCCTCGAGCCGCCCGTTATCGGTTGAGTCCGAGCCATGAACGATGTTCTCGCCGACCGAGTCCGCAAACTCCTTTCGGATAGTGCCATCGGCCGCGTCATCGGGATTTGTCGCTCCGATCAATTCCCTGAAGTCCGAAACAGCATCCTCCTTCTCGAGCACGATTGGAACGCACGCGCCGCTTGACATGAACGTGGTGAGTTCTTCAAAGAAAGGCCGACCGTCGTGCACCGCGTAGAATCCCTCCGCTTCGCGTTTTGACATCCGAAGCATTCGTAATGCAAGGATCTTGAATCCCGCACGCTGGATTCTGCGGATTACTTCCCCAACGAGCTCCTTTCGGACGCAGTCGGGTTTCAGAATTGCGAGGGTTCGCTCAATAGCCATGTTTAGGTCGCTTAATTCGAGTCAGGATGAAATCGGTGTCCGGCCAAATATATCGAGAACGGTTATCGAGACCGCTGCGCAGTGAAAATCTTCGCTAGAAGACGCGGTGAAAAGACGTCCCGCTCTCCAAAAGACTAAACGTGCTGCTCGGCGTGGTAGGAGGATCGGACGAGTGGTCCGCTTTCGACGTGCTCGATGCCCTTGGCCTCACCGACTTCCTTGAACCACGCGAATTTCTCCGGGTGAACGAACTCCTCGACCGGCAGGTGCATGCGGGTCGGCTGCAGATATTGGCCAATGGTCATTACGTCGACGCCATTTGCCACGAAGTCGTCCATGAGGGCCAACACCTCGTCGTCCTGCTCACCGAGGCCGACCATGATGCCGCTCTTGGTCCTCAGCCCCTGCTCCTTTGAGATTCGCAGGACCTCCAATGATCGCTCATAGCTGGCCTGAGGTCGAACACGTCGATAAAGCCTGGGTACCGTTTCGACGTTGTGGTTCAGAATCTCCGGCCGCTCATCCAACACGAGCTGCAACGCGTCCCAAATGCCGCGAAAGTCCGGAATCAGTACTTCAATGCTGCAGCCCGGGGTCGTCTCACGGACTTGACGAATGGTCTCCGCGAAGATGGGTGCGCCGCCGTCCTCTCGTTCGTCGCGGTTTACGCTCGTGATCACCGCATGTTTGACGCCCATCAGCCTTACGGCGTCCGCAACGCGCCGGGGTTCGTCCCAGTCAAGACCCTCGTCCGGTCGGCCTGTCAGCACGGCGCAGAAGCCACACGACCGCGTGCACACGTTACCGAGAATCATAAAAGTGGCGGTTCCGGCGGTCCAGCACTCACCCATGTTGGGGCATCGGGCGCTCTGGCAGACCGTGTGCAGCTCGTGCGTATCGATTATGTCGACGAGGTTCTTGTACGTCTCGCCGTACGGAAGCCTCACCCGCAGCCAGTCCGGACGCTTGCCCTTCACATTCGACACGACAGGCGCCTCGACAACAGGCAATTCGAAGAAACCCGGGTCTCCATCGCCCGTAGCACTGATCGGCTCCCGGGAGACCGATTTCAGCGCGATCTCTCCCGGCCGACGAGGGCGGCTGCCCGACCTGCTGCTCTTGCTGTTGTTGTCTGCCATACGAATGTAATTTGGCTCCTTCCTTGCGTCAGGGTGTTCCTGAAAACGGGCTCACCCCGAGGCGGTGAAAGGCTACCCGGCGGGCGCTAAATTGATCCCGAATCGCGCACTTGACTATCTTGTCGGTGACCCACCAATCCGACAAAAATAATTACGGACGGAACGGAATATGGAAGTCATTTCTCGCAGCACAGTTACCGCGGACGGCGTCCGCTCCGTACTCTCCCGACACATGTTGACGGACGGTCTCAAGATGGTCCTCGACATGGAGAAGAGCAGGGGCGTGCATCTTTACGATGCAGCGGACGGCTCTTCTTTCATTGACTTTTTTGGCTTCTTCGCTTCTAACGCGCTCGGGATGAATCATCCGGCGTTGGTCGAGGATGAGGACTTTATCAAACGACTCACCGAGGCCGCTCTCAACAAGGTTACCAACTCGGACGTGTACACCGT
>JAHHLP010000323.1 GCA_018679295.1 Rhodothermia bacterium | reverse complement strand
CACCAACCGGAATCTTCCCCGACTTGCTGGCTGGTGGGGTGAGGACCTCGACAAGCGTTTTGAGATGGCTGGCGAGTTTCAACCAGCCGCTGGAGCCGCCGGTTGGCAGATCAGCAACCCTAACGTCCTGTCGCTGGGCGCGATTCGTGCATCACTAGCAATTTTTATGGAGGCGGGGCCTCCGAATCTCCGCGAGAAGCAGCGAAGGCTTACCGGGTTTCTAGAATACCTTCTCCGGGAACGCCTTGGAGAGAAGGTGGAGATTATCACGCCCGCCGACACAAACGAGCGCGGCTCCCAACTGTCGCTATATCTGCAGTCCGGTGGAAGAGAAGTTTACGAGCAACTGCGGTCACGCGGAATAATCTGTGACTGGAGAAACCCGAACGTCATAAGGGCAGCTCCCGTCCCACTGTATAACACGTACGCCGAGGTCTGGCGATTCGTGGACGTCCTGCAGAGAATCTGTCCTTGAGCCCAAACCCGTTCTCCCCAACCCCTCGCCAAATCGGACTACGCAACTATCCTCCGTACCGAAACCCCATCGTCTCCTCCACTTCCGACGGGAGCACCGGCAGATCCGACCGCGGGATGAAAAACGTGGATAGGTTAGCGAGATCCGTGAAGATCCGCACCTTGAGCGCGACGTCCCTCAAATAGTGCGATCCAGAGGATCCACCCGTACCGATCTTGGTACCGATCATGCGCATCGCCATCTGCGCATGACGATAGCGCCAATAGGAGAGCAGCTCGTCCACATCCACCAGGACGGTTAGGAGCCTGAACGGCAGCTGCAGAATCGGTCGATCCCGATACAAGTGGATCAGCAACGCGGCCGTGAGGGCGCGGTGCGACATCCTGAACTGACCCTCCTCCCGGAGACGGTCGTAAACATCCCGATCGAATAGTGCCGCAAACCTCGAGCGGGTGTCCTCAAGGTTTCGGAGTTGAACCTCGCGCTCTTCGGGGCTTAGTGTTTCGTTCGACTCGATAAAGCCTCGATCCTGCGAGAGCATCTGATCGACAGCCGAACGGTAGGCGCTCCAGAAATCGAAGTCACCAAAGGTGACGAACGGTGTGCGCTCGAGCCAGCGTTCGACGAGATCGTGCAACGAAGCCTTGCTCTCCGCTGTCTGGACGACCTTTGCATCATCCGGCGAAAGGCGCGACGAATAGGAAGCTCCCGCAAATCGCAGCCGATCCGATGGCCGCAGGCCAAGTCTGTTCTCTATGACCCGAAACTGAACGCTTTGGAATCCTGAGGCAGGAATCAGAACGTCCCGAAACTCTAGGAAATCGAGCGGCGTCATCGTTTCGATGACGTCAATCTGTTTGACCAGAACCCTCTGGATTTCAACAATCCGTCCGAGCCTCGCAACTGCCGTACCAACCTCTTCTTCCTCAACCGGGGCGCCTTCGAAGATGCCAATCAGCGAGTCGAGCTCCCAGAGGATGAGCTTGAACCAGAGTTCGTACGTTTGATGCACGATGATGAACAGCATCTCATCGTGCGCCTCCGCTCCCCGACGCGCACTTTCAAGCTCTTGACTGCCCAGAAGCGTGTCGAGCTTGAGATAATCACCGTAGTAGAGTGGACCGTCGCGGCCTGCCATCAGAGAGACGGGAGTAGGTCTATTGAGGTTCTTCGCCGTCGAGGATGTAAATCTGGTCGAGATTGCGAGCAAGCTGCCCGTAGTCCAGACCATAACCGATAACGAACAGGTTCTTGATCCGGAAGCCGACGTAGTCGAGCTGGGACTCCACCCGCGTCGCCTCATGTTTGTGCAGCAGAGTTGCCGTTCGAACAGAGGATGGATTGTCTTCAGAAATCCGGTCCACTATGAACTGCATCGAGAGGCCTGTGTCAACGATGTCTTCGACGATAATGACGTCTCGACCTTCAATGTCGGCATCTATCTTTTTCAGCTCGCGAACCACACCGCTTGAAATCTTGCTGGCACCATATGAGGAGAGCTTGAGAAAGTCGACCTCGCACTCTATCTCGATAGATCTGAGTAAGTCCGCCAGAAACATAAATGAGCCGTTTAGAACTCCGATCAGGACTGGAACGCGGCCTTCATAGTCGGCGGATATTCGCGCCCCCAACTCGGCAACCCGGTTGGCGATCGTTTCTCGATCGAGGTAAAGCCTGAACTTCTCGCCGCGGCAATAGACGATATCCGATTTCGCCAAGTTTGAAGTGCTCATGGTCTCCAGGTACGGTGTCGACGTATCCTAACTTACGGGTCGCGTCTCAGGAACGGAAGTAGATGCCCGCCGTCGTTGGCGCTACCGAGAGCATGATGACATTCTTGGTGCGGCTGGTCACGGCGAAATCACCTCCGGGCCGCACGCCGACGACCCATGCGATCGAGCCGCCGCTTCTCACAACACGGGCGTTTTGCCGTTCGGTAGTCGGCACACGGGCCTCGGTGAGTACATCACTGACCTTCTTCGAGGATGACGATCCAAGGATCCTCACCTTATCTCCGTCTCGCCAAACATCAACGCGCAATTGGGCGCCTACTCGGTCGGCGTCAAGGAAGGCGATAAGTCTCGTATTCGGATCGAGGTGCTCCGGAATTTCGGCTAGAACGTCGGCACGGAGAATTCCACCCGGGATAGTCAGCGGTCGACCGACCTGCAGGACAACGGGGCCAGTCCTTTCGGCGCTTTGTTCAGGTTCAGTCTTTTGGAATACCAGATGATCGCGATCCCGTGCAACAACCAGAGAGGGATGTCGCCACGTTTTGCCCGTCTGGAGGGTTGCTAACTCACGAATCGCCCCCACGATATCTGATGTTCTCGGCGTCGTCGGGAAGAACCGTTTGAGAACCTCCAGGATCAGAAGACCGCTGCTTCCGAACGGCAATGCCTCAAGTTCGACCAGCGGTAGCCTTACCTGCCCTCGATCAACGATCACACTTCTTTCTACCTCCGGTTGGATGCCGGTGCCAAGGACGTTGGCGACATTCGCTGCGGACCGCACGATGGCCTCTATCGCTCCAGATCCAAAGTTATCCTCGATTACTGGAAGCAGTTTGTGTCGAACGAGATTCCTTCGGTACCGAAGATCCTCGTTGGAGGCGTCCTCACGCCACGACAGGCCCCTTGACCGAGCATATTCGATTATCGATTCACGGCTACAATCGAGGAGCGGACGTACGACAGACGTTTCGGACCCGGGCCGGACAGGTCGAATCGCTGGAATTCCGGACATACCGTCGGGACCGGCACCCCGCATCATATTCATCAGGATGGTCTCCGCTTGATCTTGCCGGTGATGCGCAGTAGCGATCAGGCAGCTGCCTGAGGAAGAGGCGACGCACTCGAATTCCCGATACCGCACCTCACGAGCCAACTCCTGCAACGATTGACCTTCTAGGTCGAACAGCGATCGAAGGTCGGCGCGTTTCACGGTGAGAGGATATTGCCCTTCAGCACACAGCTGTTCGACGAGCCGCTCGTCGGCATCAGACTCTTCACCCCGCAGCCCGAAATTCACGTGGACAACGCGGGGATCAAATCCGAGATGGCTGAGGATGTCCAAGAGCACCACCGAGTCGACTCCGCCACTTACGCCGACTACGATTCGGTTTCCGTCCGCCTCGATGCCGAGACGTTTCAGAAATAGCGCCACGTTTTGCTTCAGCATAGGCACGGCTCAACCGCGCCCAAACCGCGTTGCAAGCTCGTCGACACCGATCCTGATCATGGTAGGGTGACCGGCCGGACAGGAGTACGGCGATTCACAGAGGAAAAGCTGATCAACAAGTGCGGCCATCTCGTGTGCGCGCATTCGGACACCATGAGGAATTGCTCCGCGCCGGGCAACACTCCTTGCCAAGCGCTCGTCGCGCTCAAGCTGGCCGACTTTCGTCATCAGACGATATTCCTCGATGAGGTCCCTGAGTATATGCGGTGTTGTCGATTCCTTCAGGTCGGCGGGGATGCCGCGAACGATAACCGAGCGTCCACCAAACTCTTCGATCTCGAATCCCAGAGCCCGGAGTTGGGACATCAATTCACAGAGCAGATCGAAATCACCCGGTGGAAACTCAAGAGTCTCCGGAAAGAGTAGTTGCTGCGTGTATCCTTTTCTGGATGCGAGGCTTGCCAGAGCCTTCTCGTACAGCACACGCTGATGCGCGGCGTACTGATCTACCAGTAGCAGCCCGGAGCGAAGCGGCATGACGACGTATCGGTTGTCGATCTGCCAAACCTTGGGACTCTCGTCTACCTCGGAAGATGAACGTGGCAGGCGAGCGACGTTCGGATCCTCGTCCTCGGAGCCATAGTACGGATCTTGCCATAATGCAGGCATGCCTGACGGCGCCTCTCGCGGCAGCCGCTGATCGGGATATTCTCCGCCACGTCTATTCGGACCGAGACCTCGGTCGAGCTGTGTGAACACCGACGGCATCAAGCCATACTCATCCGCCGTATCATCAATCTGAGGAATCAAGTCGGCCAGTCCGAGAGCTCTTTTCACGACGGCCTTGACAAAACCGTAGACACCCCCCTCGTCGTCGAATTTGATCTCAGCCTTCGTCGGATGAACATTCACATCCACATGCTGCGGATCAAGATCCAGATAGAGTACAAAGAACGGGTAGGTCGAATCCGGGAGAGAGTTGCCAAAGGCCGTCTTGACAGCGTGATTGAGATAGCGGCTTCGCACCACGCGACCGTTAACCAGCAAGTACTGATCGCTCGAATTGCGTCTGCCGATCGAGGGTTCACCTACATACCCGGTCAGCGTAAGGTAACTGGTTGTTTCCTCGACCGAAACGAGCGCTTCGGCAACTTCAGGTCCGAAGAGGTCGCGGATTCTTGTTTCGACTGCATCCGCGGAACGGGCTCCGGAAGCGTTCAGAAGCTCGTTACCATCGTGTTGAAGTAGAAATGAGAGCGCGGGATTCGCCAGCGCAAGGAACTGGACTGTCTCGACGATGTGCTTGAGCTCGGTAGCAGCGGTCTTCAGAAAATTTCGCCGTGCCGGCACGTTGAAGAACAGATTGCGTACCGCCACGCTCGTGCCGTCGGTGGCAGGGCATGGTGCGGGAGCCTCGAGCTTACCCCCCTCCACGCGAACCTGCGTTCCCATCTCATCGGCTTTTCGCTTCGTTCTGAGCTCTACACGGCTAACTGCGGCTATTGAGGCAAGCGCCTCCCCACGAAAACCCAGTGTCCGAATGCGCTCAAGGTCGTCGATTGCGCGGATCTTGCTTGTTGCGTGACGCTGAAAGCACATGACTGCATCGCGCTCACTCATCCCCGACCCATCGTCAATCACCTGGATGAGATCCTTCCCTGAGCTCTTAACGATGACCTCGACCGTGGACGCCCCCGCGTCAATTGCATTCTCGACGAGCTCCTTCACGACAGACGCTGGGCGCTGAACGACTTCGCCCGCCGCAATCTTGTTGGCCAGCACCTCAGGCATCACCGCGATGATGCCGCTGGAATCCACTTCTACTGCTGCCACAACCGATCCTTTAGGATTATCGTACGCGATCTGAGACGCTCAGAGCCTGGTATAAATGTAGAGCGCAAGAAGAAGGAGGATAGCGAAGTATACCGCCCCTGCGGGCGACCGCCGCCGTCTTGACTGGCTTCTGCCCTGAATGCGCATTCGCCGTCGGATACTCTCCTCCTTGCGAGGATTATAGTAGCGTGGCTCGTACGAGAACCGACGATTCTTCGTGCGCCTTCCGGGAACGAAGATGCTCATCGAAGATCATGAGTTTTTGGATACGAAGACAGCTAAAGTATACAGCGGGCCGTATTCAATCGTTCCTCTACAATAGATGCCCTCTCCTACAGCACTCGGGCCACGTAAAACAGGTAGAAATATGAGATTGGGGCGACCACTGTCAGCGCGTCGAACCGGTCGAGGACGCCGCCATGTCCCGGGATGATGGATCCCGAGTCCTTGACCCCCACCAGCCTTTTGATCCGGCTTTCTGCCAGATCACCCAGTTGGCCGATGGAACCGCATATGATGCCAAGCACGAGGCAGTGTGTCATAGGTACAAAGGCAAGAACCGTCATACCCATAGCGGCTGCCACCGCGATCGACCCGACGCTTCCACCAAGTGCACCTTCCCACGTCTTGTTAGGAGAGATTTGAGGTGCCAGTTTTCGTTTTCCAAACGCCCTTCCAACGTAGTAGGCCGCGGTGTCGGACACCCAGACGAGTATGAAGACCGACATGGTTAGCCAGAAGGCACCCGGTTGTCCTACCGCGGCCGCGCCTCCCGCTCGGATATCTACCATGTAGGTGAGCATGAGGGTTGGGTACACAATGCCGAGGAGCGTGATGGCTACTGATTGCGGCGGATTGGCCGGTCGATTCGACAGGTGCGATGCGATGAGCATCACCGCAACCGCGACCGCTCCAAAAGCGAGTGGAAGCGGAAACACGCTTCGGATGGCGATTAGCAGGCCTAGCATGAGTCCTGCGATTCGCAGCGGAGCCATGCCGCCCGCGCTCGCCATCTGATAGAACTCAACTTGCCCCAGCAGCGCGCAGGCTACGATCAGGACGAGAAACGGCCATCCACCCAACCACGTCAGCCAGACCATGATGGGTATCGCCACGAGCGCGGTCAGTACTCGAACGATAGAGTTCGAAAGGCTCATGAGCGATGATACCTTCTTGAGCGATCAGCCAGATGGATTCCTATTCTCCGTCTGGACCCTCGAAGCTGATCCGGTCGATACCCGTGTCGAGGCGAGCCTGCTCCTCCTCGTCGTGTGCCGCCGGTGCGTCTGGATCTGCCGCGAGTGCGGCCGCCTCCAATTCGGCGTCGCTAACTGGCTGGGAAGAAAGGATCGAGCGGGCTTCTTCCGCTTGATGGGGCGGAACAAGCACCCATACACTTGCCAGTTCTCCGACGGTAAGATTAAAGGCGTGATCGCGTCGCGTAAGGATCACGGCGGACAGTCCGGCATCGTCCAACCGATCGCGAACAAGGTCCGCCTCGTAGTCCGTTCCTGAGGTAAATACCGTTACCCAGCCTTCCAGGTTATTCGTCATGGTCCTGCTCCAGGCAGCTCTGCCTGCGGGTCGGTTTCCGATTGCGCGCGTTCGGCAAGCTCCAAGTTGGCGAGCCGATTCATGAGATAGACAGCACTCACGAATATCGCCATTCCGGCGACCACAAAGTACCATGGAAGGCTGAGATTCTCTAGGTCTTCCAACGAGATGTTTTCGCTGTTGGCCGCGTAGGTTCCGATGAGGATTGCGATTGCGTTGTTGGCAAGATGCACAACCATCGCGGGTATGAGGCTGCCGGTGCGCCACGTCAGGTAACCGAGAAATATGCCAAGTGCCGCGAGTGGAAGAAATTTTGTGATCTGAAGATGGTAGGCGCCGAACACGAGGCCTGTGAATACGATGCCCCACGTGACACCCATGCTTCTCTCCGCCTGCCGCTGTACGTATCCCCTGAAGAGGATCTCTTCACAAATCGCCGGGGTCAGCGCGATCATGGCGATGTTGAAGCCAAGCATACCGGGTTCCTTGAGAAGTCGCTCGATGGGCTCAAGCATCAGTTTCTCGAACTCGCGAATGAACTCGGGCACCGGAAGCGTGCTGTTAATCTCGCCCAGCCATTGAACAACCGGAAAGAAGCCGGCCAGTCCGGCTACCGAGAGAAGTAGCAGTTTTACGTCAACACCCTGAAGCCTGAGGAAAGGACTTACCTGTCGCGTGTGCAGCAAGGCGATCAGCATAGTCGGTATCGCAAGCGCAAACACCTGGCCGATAGTGTTCGCGATAAGCAGCAGCTTGGTGTGTTCGGTGGCCAGTGTTGCCAGAGCCGGTAGCAGCTCATTGACTGGCGTGCCGGAGCCAAGGAGGAGACCAATAGTGGCGATCGGGGCTATTACCACCTGAAAGAGTATCAGGGCGACAAAGAGCACAAGAATTGCGGTGAGCCACGGCGGAAAGCCGGCTCGCTCCAACCGGCCGTTCAACTCAATCGGTGCGCTTTGCCACGGGTCGACTAGAAGTGTCGAGCCGTTCTCTGAATGGTAATCAGTCACAATTCAGGTCCGGTATTCGGCAACGCGTTCGAGTCATCTGGATGGCGCAGCCGCGGTTGATCGACCCATGACAGCCTGCGCGTGAGGCAGGGTAGGCCGGCCTTCATGAACCCCGTCGACCTGTTCTGGTTCTCCGGCGCGGTCTATACTTCTTCCATCGTCCGGCGCAGACGATTGGTCACAGTTCGAAGCCGGGTGTACACGTACTTATGATCCTCGATCGACATTGCCTTCGCGATCTCGGAGGCCTTCATTCCATGCTCAAAGCGAAGAAGAACAAGCAGTTGATCCTCAGCGTCGAGCGACTCCAACGCCTCGTTGAGCTTATCGAGGGTCTCCATTCGAAACTCGTCCTCCTCCGACGGCTCGGCCCGATCCGGTGATGTCGCCTCAAACCCTACCTCGCGCAAGTCCTCGATTGACGGCGTGGCGGCGTTCTGATTGAGGGCCATCAGAAGGTGCCATCTCTTGTTGATAGACAGCAGACCATTAATCTTGTCTATCGCAAGCGATACGTCGTAGGGAGTGCAATCGATGTCATGCTTTCCCTTTATCGTTTCGGCAATCTCCTCGTGCCCGAGTCGCCGCTGGAAGTAATACTTGAAGATCAGCTTTTCGGTGTCGTCCAACTTCGAGAGTACCGATTTGGGCACCGAAACAGCCTTAAGCTTTCGAAAGCGGTCGCGACATGCGTTGGCAACTACCACGCTCAACCACGGCGTCAGCTCATTCGTTATTCTGAACCTTCGGAGGGCGCGGAAATCTTTTGCACGAAGTCTTTCGCAAACCGCCGTATACACCTCCATCACGTCGTCCTGGTCGTGCATGAATCGCCGGATCATCCGCAACAAGGTTGCAGAATAGCGGCGAAGCAATTCTGCATATGCCTCTTCCGGATTGGTCTTGAAGTGCGCTATCAGTTCGGCGTCATTCATCCCGGTAGCACAGGTCTTGTATTGCTCACTTTGCAAAGATTTGTGGACCTTGGCCCACATGACATGGCCTTCCATATTCCTCTCGTCTCCGTTGCCCTCTTGCACCCGGACTTCATCTGAAATGCCGCGTCCCGGTGCCTGATATGGATGTGAAAATTCACCTTTGTGCCTATTTTAGAGCTAGGCGCTTGTAGCTCAGTTGGATAGAGCGTTGGATTCCGGTTCCAAAGGCCGGGGGTTCGAATCCTCCCAAGCGCGCATTGACCCTGAACCGCGCATGCGGTTCAGGGTTTGTTGCGCATTACCGTATGGCACGTGAGCCAACAGCAACTCATCCTTCGTCGCCTAGCGACGCTTTCAACCTACGCCAACATAGTGCCAATCGGACTTTGCTTGTATGACACTGACCAGGAACGTCCGACAGCACCCGTTAACACCCATATCCTCTTCGACATATAGGACGGATGCCTCAGGCCTGTTCAGGAATGAGACTCAAGTGGGGACAGAAATGTCTGCTACAATGGTCAAAACCTACTCATTTCGAGCAATAACCTCGAGTAATGAAGTTGCGATGTTCTAGCTGTCGCGTGCGGGGGTCAAAGTCGGCTGAGCGCAAGCTTCACATTCTTCTCCAGGGCCTGATGATAATCGAAGTCGCCTTGGTACGCCGAAGCTCTCTTATACGCTGAACGTGCCTCGACGGGCCGTCCGACTGCTTCCAGGGCTTTTCCAGAGTAGTACTCGGACCAGGGAGCCCATCGCGCTCCGGAGTTCGCCGATAGACTAATTGACTCTTCGTACGCGGCAAGCGCGTCATCCACGCGTCCAACAAGGTGGTGGGTGCGGGCCATCCGATAGGCCGCTTCGGCGCGGCGGCTCGAGTCATTAGAGGAGTCCGTCAGAATCTCTGAGAAAATAGAGAGCGCGCGGTCATAACGTGCGCTGTCAAATGCGTTTCTACCGAGCAGCATCTGCCGATCAGTAGGGGACATCGGCGATGAGAGCAGTCGCTCCGCCGCGCGCCTTGCCACCTGATCCGAGTCGAACTCCCGAGCAGCGCGGACATCGGCGTAAAAGCTTTCCGCGGCATTCCGGTTTCCCATCATTTCCAGGGCAAGGCCCATCTTATACGATGCCGTCGCCTTTAGCGCCGGGCCACGATGTGAATCCAGATACCTCTGAAAAAACGTAACGGACTGCTGAAAGCGGTCCTGCCTGAAGACAGCGTCAGCCAGAAAGAAGTCGATATAATCGACATAGAAATGTCCATCCGTTGTGTATCTCTCTGCTATTGGGCGGAGCACGTGCTCTGCTTCGGCTGCCTTCCTGTCCGAGTACAGCATAAACCCATATAGGTGGGCAAATAGAGGGCTTTCAGGGTTGGTCCGGTAGAGTGAGGTCAACAGAGCCTTGTTGCCGCTGTCGGTGTCCATGACGATGTCGAAGAGACTGAGCACAATAATCGACTCTTCACGGCCAAACAGACTATGGTCGACAGCACGATTAAGATTGGCCAGGCCCTCATCGACCGTTCCGCCCACTCCCAGCACACCCAGAAACGTTCGATAAAAACTCGGCATAGAGCCGACCGCCATCTGGAGCAGCCCAAGGCCCTTGTACGCGTCTTCAAACGCTGGTGCAGATTCAACCAGGCTCTTGTACGATCGATACGCCTTACGACCGGCATATGCGGCCCGCAGGTAACTGCCGTCCTTGGCTCGCACGATCGCCCTATGCAGAGTGACCTCAGCCTCGAAGAACGATTTCCACGCCGACTCCGGAAGCTCGTCCAAGATCTCTCTCAGCGCATCGGACCTGTCGTAGAACTCTTGATAGAATTCCGGCCGATCCGAAACCAGGAGTTTCAGTAGGGATGCGGATGCGAGGTGGAAGTGGCCGGCCGCTCGGCCGTCCCTGCGTGAGGCCAGGCGTCGGAATACCTTCTCCGCCTCTGCAATACGGAAGCCAAGCAGCCTCGCGCGCCCGGTCGCCAGTAGTTCAGCGGACGGCTCACTCGTGATGAGCATGGGTCCCGGCTGCCCATCTGTGGGTGCCGGGTGTGTCGGCCGAAACCCTGTGACGGCTAGAAGAAGAAGTAGGGCACTCAGGTGTGGTGCGGACTTTCGGAAATGCAAGGCGGTGGATTCCTCGTCTGATTCTCCGTTTCGAAATCTGCGCAACCGCGGCGCGCGGATCACAATTTACCCGCTTGACGCAGTGGGAACGGAAGCGGCGGTGCCGTAGACGCTCAGGTCCAGCTGGTCTTCGGTGGTAGCGACCAAGGTGGCCACTGTGGCATCTCCCGTGACGTTGACAACGGTTCGAAGCATGTCGAGGATCCGGTCGACGCCCAGAATCAGTGCGATCCCCTGGCTCGGCACACCGACAGCCTCCAGAATGATCACAAGCATGACAATCCCCGCGCTCGGCACGGCAGCGGTCCCGATCGAAGCCAGCAGTGCCGTAAAGACGATCGTAAGTTGTGCGGCAAGGTCGAGACCCATCCCAAGGGTTTGTGCTATGAACACGGCCGCGATCGCTTGGTAGAGCGCCGTCCCGTCCATATTGATAGTCGCGCCGAGTGGAAGCACGAACGACGAGACCTCCTCCGACACGCCCAGATTCTTCTCTGTGACTTCCATTGTAACCGGCAGCGTAGCGCCGCTGGACGACGTCGAGAAAGCCACGAGTTGTGCCGGGCTAATACCCGAGAAGAATCTCCCAAGTTTGACGGGCGTGAAGAGCTTCAGGAGTACCGGGTACGTCACTGCACCGTGGATGGCAAGACCCAGGATGACGGCCAGGCAGTAGTAACCGAGTGCCGCAAGCAGTTCACCCACCTCGTTGATATTGTCGCGGGCAACCGAGTTAATCGTATCTGCCAGCAAGGCAAACACTCCTAGCGGGGCGGTCACCATGATGAGTTCCACCAACTTGATCACGAGGGCATTCAGTCCATCGAAAAAGCTGATCAACGGCTCCGCCTTTTCCCTAGGAACCATTAGAAGCCCGACTCCGGCAAAGATGGCGAAGAAGACAACCTGCAGCATATTCCGGTTGCTCGACGCCGAGTCGAAGAGATTCTCGGGAACGATATCGACGAGGGGCTGCAACGGCCCACGCTGCTTCGTCACGTCAGCCAATACTTCACGCTCCTGTACATCGCCCTCATAGGTGGCTTCAAGCTTTGCCCGCATTTCTGGCGGGACGGTCTTTCCCGGCTGCAGCACGTTCACAATGGTCAGGCCGATCACCAAAGCCACCAACGTCGTGAACATGTAGATCGCTATCGTCTTACCGCCAATTCGGGATAGCTTTCGAAGGTCAGATAGTGACGCGACACCCGTGATCAGTGAGGCCAGGATCAGCGGGACCGCAATAAGCTTGAGTAGATTTATAAAGATCGTCCCAAAGGGGGCGATCCAGTCCGAGGTGAACTGTCCCCACCCAAGGATGGCGGCGACGATCCCGTACACGAGGCCAAGTACGAGGCCGATGATGATTTGCCAGTGGAGCTTTCTGTACCAGGGCATGACTGCCTTCTCAGTTGCGACGAATTTCGATGATACGAAATTGTAGGCCTTTCGCGTATGTCAACCAGCCCTACAGGTCGAATGTCAGCATCGCGGTCGGCTCTGGAGATCCGTACGAATCGTAGCCGATCGAGACACTCGCATGTAGTCGATTGTTGTGGAGTCGCGAGAAAACGGCTGCATCAATGGCGGCAACTACGTGATTGATGACGAGCACTGATGTAACTATGGACGCTCTGCGGAGCAGGTCCTGTGAGTGAGCGTGGTCACGAGCGTACTGGAAAAAGGTGGATGATACGCTGGTCTTTGATCCGTCCGGATCTGTCCGCTCCGGGTCTATAGCGTCAGTATACCCATCCTCACTGACCCACTCCGGATAGTCCGTCCAGCCCGGCGCGAACTGAAAGTACTTCCCAATCAACTCGTAGTATTGCTGGTCGCCGAAATCCGGCAAGCGATGCGAAAAGCTAGCCCCGGTTTCCGGATGAAAGAGCTCTAATTCGGCTGAACGAATATCCCGAAAGAGGCCGAACACTGCTGCCCGATCGGACTCCGTCCAAGCGTCAGGATTTGTGAAGTCGATGGATGCGGGGACCTGTATCTCGGCAAACGAAAACGAGCCACCATGTACTTCCTCCAGGAAGATCGTGTAGTCATTAATCCACGACGCGTATTGCCCCGGGTCCCAATCGCGATGAGCCTGCCGCTTGAAGGCACGTTCGGCATCCAGACCTTCATTTCGCCACTGGATGTAGCCAATGATCAGTGCAGCTTCGATCGCGAGGCCAATGCCGGCCTTAATCCACTGCCGATTGTACGCCTGTCCGACCCCCGGCAGGACCGCAGAGAGACCGGCTGCCAAAGGAACACTACGTGCCCCTCCCGACGCAATGTCGGAGCCAATCGTGGCACTCGTCGCACCAAAGACAATCGCACTCCTCAGCGACGACGCTGTAACAATTCGCTCCGTTTCCCTCGTTTCATTCGCGGACCCGTCCTCAGCACTCACCGGGGAAACGAACGCGACGATTGCCGCGATACCAAAAACACCGGCCTGGACTATTGTTCTCTTGCGCATCGAAAGTGTTAGAGGTGCTCGGATACGGTTCGCTGGAAGTACCGATAATTGCGCGCGCCAAGTATGTATTTCCTTACCGTGCCGGTCCGATCGATTACATAGCTGGTGGGGCGTATCTCAAAGCCGCTTTTAACCAGTTGTGGAAGACCATCAAGGGTCTCGACGTAACCACTAATCGTTTCAAGCGCCGTGACGGTCGAGAACTCCTTGAGGTCGCCGACCCGTTCGTCCGAAAGCGACACCACTACAACGCCGGAATCGGAATAATTTTGGTGAATACTGTTGAGGTCTGGAATCTCATAAAGACATGGGGCACACCACGTTGCCCACATGTTCAAAATTACTACCTTACCATTGTAGTCGGACAGTCTGGCCTCTTCTCCACTTGAGACCAGCTTGAATGCGAAGTCTTCCGCGGGGGTGTTTATGTCCATATCCTCGATCTGATCAGGACCCGCGACGGCACCACGCGAGGGTGCGGGCACCGTATCCGCCCCCGACGTAAGAATGATCATCCACACACCTGAGATGACAACGAGCAGCGCTAGCACAGTCCCCATCCATTGAATCGGACCCTGAGGGACCTTTCGATCATTGCCGGACACCAGCGCCACTATCAAACCGGCTGCCACCATGATCATGATGACAGCCGCCGCATATATGAAAGGTGTTCCTATTCCGCCCATTACTGAAAGGTTTATTTCGCTCTTGATTGCACGAACTAGAGATCAAACCCAAATAGTACGCCGAAGTGCCACTGCAGATCTCGGCCATAGTTCACCGACGTGGTCCCATCCGGTGTAACAAAGTCATCATCTAACTTGAATGCGAATTCGTCGATCCCATAGGTAGCGCTGACAAAGACCGCAGTTGGAAGGAGGTAAAAAGACCCTAGCCCGAGCCTCAGTTCAGCACCAACATCCTTCCTCGCATCCGAGATACCAGGAAAGGCACCACTCCACGCGTACGCCGCGTCTGCGTAGAGGCGAGCGTACAGCTTATCTGCGTAGAGGAACCAGAACTGGCGATGGATCTCGGGGAGCAAAGGTAGTGCGTAGGAAAGCTGGAACCACATTGTCTCGTTGCCGCCAAGGGCGTAGAACGGGTAGCCGCGCGCTCCGACCAGCCCGCCAACGTAGTCATCGAAGAAATCGTCGACCGGATCGCCGAGTAGAGTGCTCCCGCGAAATCGCAATTGAATCCCGTGTGGTGGTCCGGTTGACGCCATCAGTCGTTTTCCATACTTGAGGTCAACCGTAATGCGGTGGTTGCGAAACGACTCGTACTTTGGCGAAAGCGTCCCGTCCTCAACCTCAAATCGATCCAGCAAACGACCCGGCTCAAACTCGTACTCGAGTACTGCACTCGCGCCGTCACGCACAACATCGGCATGCCTATGCTGCCTCAGGACTTCGAAATGGAGCTTCACGCGAAGCGCACGCCCGATGTAGTAGCGGGAAGACGACGCCGGGATGGTCTGTTGGAATTCAGTGGAGAAGAACCGCTCGGTCGTTACGCGATACGGACTGAACCGATAGCCGGCCTCAAGGAGCAAGTTCCGCGTAATCTTGGAACGCGCGACGAGATCCAGTTCCCAGAGGTTATATGAGAGATCGGCAAGCGTTGTGTCCGGAGGAAAACAGGCTGTACAGGCAAGCTCTTCAAATGCCAATCCGTTTTCGACGTTTCGGCGGACGTTGAACAGCTGCAGCGAGAATTGTGGCGACCACCGCTTGTCCTTGAAGAATACCCCCTTACGGTAGTCGAACTGGACGAATAGATCTCTTTCAAGATCGATAAGACTGGATGGCGCAAAGTAGTCACCGAACGAATCCGGGTCTCCCGAGGCAGGACCCACAAGCAATCCCCCAAGCATCGAGAGGCCGTCAAGGATCTCCCGGGACGCCACGTAGAATCCGATCTTGGTGTTACGAAGGAGGGTTTCACCCCGGCTCCGATCCGGTAGTCGGACTTCTGCCCTTCCCTGCCGACGCGACACATACTGATCGAAGCGCAGGACTGGAAAGAAGCTGAACGAGGTAAAGGTGCTGTTGTAAGCTCCGACCTGCGCGGAGTCGACCACCATGCGATCGATGCTGCCCTGGGATTTCAGCAACGGTGAAGCGGCGGGTGCCGCCTCGACATGTCCCGGCGTTCGGTCGACTGTTCCGGTGCCAACGCGTGCAACACCATCCGGCGTTCGTTGAAGGGAACGCCATTTGGTCATGACATCCGGAGGTCGGTATGTCCATTTCGAGTCCAGCTCAAGTGCATCCGGATCGTCGAGCCTTGCAATCTTGTATCCGTCCCAATCATACCTCGAGAAGAGAAGCGACCCGTCTGGACCATCGGACGGCATAAATGCACCCCCTACGACATTCGTAAGCTGGACCGGACGATTGTCATCCTCCGTATTGAACCGATAGATGTTGAAAATGCCCGTGCGATCCGAAGCGAAATAGAGAAGGCCGTCCTGCGCGCCAATCCAAGGATTTCGCTCATCGGCGGGCGAGTCCACGACTGCCTCAACCGCTCCCGCAGCCAGGTCAACACGATAGATGCCATTCGAACTTCCCGCATCGAACGTCACCACCAGTGCCTTTC
>JAHHLP010000585.1 GCA_018679295.1 Rhodothermia bacterium | reverse complement strand
GAGCTGGGATGAACTCCTTCTCCGGGTTGTCCTTGCGCATCTGGTGAAGTATCCCCTCTTCAGTCGCCACGATAAACGCGGTCTCACTACTGTCCGACGCGTATCTCCGAATCTGGCTCGTCGACCCGATGAAGTCCGCGTGCCGAAGGACCGCCTCTTCACACTCTGGATGCGCCAACACAGGGGCACCCGGAAAGCGGACCTTAAGGCGAACCAGCTTCTTTTCACTGAACGTCTCATGGACGATGCAGACGCCGTCCCAGATCAGCATGTCTGTCCTACCCGTTGTCTTGGCCAGATACCGGCCAAGATTGCGATCGGGAGCAAAAATTATCGGCTGATCGGACGGGATCTGTCGGATGATATGCTCCGCGTTCGATGAGGTAACTATGATGTCCGTCAGAGCCTTTGTCGCCGCCGTACAGTTGATGTACGAAATCACGATATGATCAGGATGGGCCGCCGTGAACTCGCCGAAGGCATCCGCCGGACAAGAGTCGGCCAATGAGCAACCTGCGTTCAGGTCCGGGAGGATGACCTTCTTGCCAGGATTCAGAATCTTGGCCGTTTCTGCCATGAAGTGTACGCCGGCGAAGACAATGATGTCGGCATCTGTAGCGGCTGCCTGACGCGCAAGACCCAGCGAATCGCCTATATAATCGGCCAGGTCCTGAATCTCAGGCTCCTGATAGTAGTGCGCTAACAGCACGGCATTCTTGTCACGCTTGAGCTTATCGATCTCGTCGCGGAGCTCAAGCATCGGGTCGATTTCTTCCATCACGAACCCGACCTCGCGGTCTAACAGAATGGCCTCGCTCATAAGTATTACGTCGAATTGTCAGTATGACGGTGGCCAGAGGAACCAGCGCACCCGCACCAAACACCAACAAGTGTCGGGCCAAAGCGCCTGTCTTCGCATGGTTTTAACGGCCCCGCAGCAGGTCAGATCCGGCCGTTTGTCATGTTACTGGCTCGACCTTGTGATTGCGAAGCCTCAGTGTTCGATCGGCCCGTGACGCAAGTGCATTGCTGTGTGTGGCTAACACGAAGGTCTGGTTCAATTCACGACTGAGCCGCAGAATCTCATCCTGAAGACGGCCTGCGGTATCACTATCCAGGTTGCCTGTCGGTTCGTCTGCGAGGACCAGGGCAGGATTGTTCATCAGCGCGCGAGCCACAGCCACGCGTTGCTGCTCGCCACCGGACAATGCACTTGGACGATGTGATGCCCGGTCTGCAATCCCAAGCATTTCCAGCAAATCCAACGCGCGGCTCCTTACGGCAGCAAAGGACTGCTGCCTTATGATTGCTGGCATCGCCACATTCTCTACGGCGTTGAACTCCGGCAGCAGATGATGGAACTGAAAGACAAAACCGACCGAGCTTCCTCGAAATTCCGAGAGTTGTTCGTCGGTCTTGCCGAAGACATTCTTCCCTTCGTAGAGAACCTCGCCTGTATCCGGGCGGTCGAGCGCACCAAGTAGATGAAGCAGCGTCGACTTGCCTGACCCGCTCTCTCCTGTCACAGCGACGATCTCACCCCGACCTATGGTGAGGTTTACGGAATCGAGAACAAGAAGCCGACCGTCGCCGGCGCCACCATAGGTCTTGGTTAGATCGATAACCTGGACTAACGGCGTGTTCCTTGAAACGAGGTGGGGCTCGCCGCCATCGATCAACGTTCGATACCGTACTTGTTCATCTTGTTGTACAGATGAGAGCGTTGAATTCCGATCGCCTCAGAGGTCTTGCTGACGTTCCAGTCGTACTGATCAAGTTTATAAACAATGAACAGGCGCTCTGCCTCGTCTCTGAATTCGCTGAAGTTCTCGAATTGGGCCAAAAGACCGTCGATATTGTTCGCGCCTGCGCCTCCACTCTGAACAAACCGCTCGACATCCCTCACGGTCACCTCATCACCCATGCTCAGTATCAGGAGTCGTTCAACGACGTTGTTCAATTCCCTCACGTTCCCACGCCAATCCAGCGACCGAAGGCGCTCCATTGCTTCCTTGTCGAAGGGCTTGGGCGGAAGGCCGTTACGGCGTGCCAACCGTTCAACGAAATGGCGCGAAATGACGGGTATGTCCTCGCGCCGGTCGCGAAGCGGCGGCACGTCGATCAGTATCACACTTAGCCGATGATACAGATCTTCTCGAAACTCACTTTCCTCAATCTGCTCCAGCAGGTTCTTGTTAGTGGCAGCGAGGACTCGAACATCAACCGCAATGCTTCGATCTCCACCGACGCGCGAGATGCGGTTCTCCTGCAGCGCTCGTAAGACCTTGGCCTGTGCGGACAGGCTCATGTCTCCAATCTCGTCGAGAAAAAGCGTACCGCCGTCAGCTTGCTCGAACTTGCCGATCCGCTGTTTCGTGGCACCGGTGAACGAACCCTTTTCGTGGCCGAACAGCTCACTCTCAATCAACTCGCTCGGAATGGCTGCGCAATTCACCTCTACGATCGGTCCATCCTTTCGACCCGACAGGTGATGAATCCAGCGAGCGACAAGTTCCTTTCCAGTACCCGGCTCGCCTGTAATCAGCACGCGAGCCTCCGTCGGGGCGACGCGCTCTACTGTCTCCTTGATACGCGAGATCGCCGGGCTGTCACCAAGGATGGGCGTCAGGTCGCCCTCATGGTGCTCGACGAGCGTCTGCTTCATGCGCCGGTTCTCAGTGGCGAGCTGGCCCCGGTCGAGAGCATTCCGGAGCGTGACGAGCAGCCGGTTAAGGTCAGGCGGCTTCTCGACGAAGTCGAATGCCCCTAGCTTTGTCGCCTCGACGGCGGTTTCGATCGATCCATGCCCGGAGATCATCACGACCGGAACCTCTGGCATCTCTTCGGACGCGATTTCGAGTACTTCCAAACCGTCTTTCTTGGGCATCTTGACATCGAGGAGCACGACGTCATACTGCTTCTTCCGCATCGATTCCAGCGCCGCTTCGCCGTCTTCGGCTTCATCGACGTCGAAATTCTCGTACTCGAGGATCTCCCTCAGCGTCCGGCGGATGCTCGCCTCGTCGTCTACAACGAGAATGGCAGGTTCAGGCATTTGTTATCGACCGTCGTGGATTCAGGACCGCGACTCCCGCTTCGCTTCGGCACGCGCAACCAGCATATCCACCTCGCGCGCCTGAGGGGATTCCGGATACTCGTCGGCGATCAGACGGTAGGTCTCGATGGCCTCCTCGAAGTCTCCGTCATATTCATACGCTCGTCCGGCGTCCATCAGGTATCCGGGAGATACAAGGTCGTTCGGGAAGATGGTGGCGGCCCGTTTGTAGAGAGACCCGGCCTCGTCATAGTCACCGCGTGCTTCGTGCACGGCAGCTTCACCGGCAAGGGCACTTGCACCGAGGTAGTTGGCGTCTTTCTCGAAAGCCTCAAAGTGCATCAGCGCCTGATCCAGCTCTCCGAGCCTGAACAAGGCGTCCGCGGCGTAGAAATGAGCGAGGTTGCCGGCATTAGTCGAACCGAATTCGTCGGCAATCGCCGTCAGCCCCATCTGCAGTCCGACACCGTCAAGGGCCTCTCGATAGTTGCCTTGCTCGTACAAACGGACAGCGGGTGCAAGGAACTCCTGAGCCTCCGCTGTTCGCTGCGCTTGCAGGTATTGGTACCCTAGAATACCAACGACGACGAGCACGATTGCGCCAAGCACGCCATAGGCAATCGACCGGTTCTTGTCGACGAAGTCCCACACACGAGCCGAAAAGGTCACGACGGTGTCCTGTCGCAGCTCCTGGCGGCGAGAAATCTTCTTTGTTGGCTTAAGGGTTGACATGGGGGAAGGGAGGTTCAGAAACTCGATGGATGACGCCGCCCAACCCGCGATTCGTCGCCGGGCTGGACAGCAAAGAAAAATATCGACACATAGGCCGCGTAGGCAATCTCGGGGAGCACCTCAGTCGCTTATGCACGAAGAAGTCACATAGCCAGGAAACTGCATTTCGTGATGATGTTAGGCGCGCTTTCACAATCGAAACAAGTTATCCGCAGTACGGGTTTCGTATTTTTGCGACTGGCATTGCGGCCCGTCCGATTTGACGATCGATCGGCCGGCCGGATGACCTCCACCATCATCCAGAAATAAATGGAATCTGCAGGAGGATACCTCGGATGGCAATTCGATTAGGCATCAATGGATTTGGAAGAATAGGAAGGCTCGTATTCAGGTCAATTCTCGAGCGTCAGTCCGACGAGTTCGACATCGTAGCGGTCAACGACCTTACAGACGCTGCCACGCTTGCGCACCTTTTCAAATACGACTCCATTCACGGCGTATATCCGGGCGAGGTCAAAGTCCACGGCGACGGCCTGCATGTCGATGGTGATCGATTCAAGGTACTTAGCGAGAGAGACCCTTCGAAACTGCCATGGGGAGATCTCGGCGTGGACGTAGTTATCGAGTCGACCGGTATTTTCCGCACCAGGGAGAAGGCCGGCATGCATCTCGAGGCCGGCGCGAGCAAGGTGGTAATCTCTGCGCCAGCCAGCGGTGACGTCGATGCGACAATCGTATTGGGCGTGAACGACGATGTCCTGACCGGCAACGAGGAGGTGATTTCGAACGCCAGCTGCACAACCAACTGCCTCGCCCCGATGGTCAAGATCCTGGACGACGCCTTCGGCGTCAAAAAAGGTCTTATGACGACCATCCATGCGTACACCGCGGACCAACGCATTCAGGATTCTCCTCATAAGGACCTTCGTCGTGCCCGGGCCGCTGCCATGTCGATCATTCCGACGACAACCGGCGCCGCAAAAGCCGTTGGCCTCGTGCTTCCTCACCTCAAGGGCAAGTTGGACGGTTTCGCGCTTCGTGTTCCCGTGCCTGACGGCTCACTGACCGACCTCACTGCAGAGCTTGAGAAAGATGCTTCCGTAGACGACATCAAGGCTGCATTCAAGAGCGCCGCGGGCGGTGACCTCAATGGAATTCTGGAGTACACGGAGGATCCGCTGGTATCAACGGACATCATCCACAACCCGCACTCGTGCATCTTCGACGCGCTTTCGACGATGGCGGACGGGAATCTCGTCAAGGTTGTCGGCTGGTACGATAACGAGTGGGGCTATGCAAACAGGACTGTCGATGTCGTAGCCAAGCTCGTCGGAAAAGGAACGGAGGCGGTTAGCGCCTAACCCGGGAGTCAAAAAGGGGCGGCCCGGTGGTCGCCCCTTCTCCTTTGTTCGAATTGTCAGAGTATGCCTGTTGCAGGCATTTCGCGGAAGCTGGATGAATAAGCTCAAACTGGATGACCTTGATGTTCGCGGTCGTCGCGTGCTGGTCAGGGTCGACTTCAACGTGCCCCTGAAAGGTGGAAGCGTCACCGACGACACCCGAATCCGAGCGGCGCTTCCAACCATCGAGTCGATTAGTTCCAGGGGTGGAATCCTGATTCTGGCAAGTCACCTCGGTCGGCCCAAGGGTAGCGCCGACCCTGAGTTTTCCCTCGAACCCGTGGCGACGCATTTGCAGACACTGGTCAGCGCACCCGTCATGTTTGTGCCGGAGACTGTCGGCCCGGCTGCAAAGTCAGCGGTATCAATGGCGGACGACGGCCAGATCATTCTGCTTGAGAACACGCGCTTCAATCCAGGTGAAAAGTCCAATGACGAGTCGTTCTCAGCCCAACTTGCGGAACTGGCAGACGTGTACGTGAATGATGCCTTCGGCACGGCGCATCGGGCACATGCGTCTACGGTAGGCGTAGCTGATGCGCTGGGACAGGCTGCCATGGGCTATCTGCTCGAAAAGGAGATCAAGTATCTCTCTGCACTACTCGACAATCCAAGGAGACCGTTCTTGGCCGTATTGGGCGGCGCCAAGGTATCGGATAAAATCGGGGTCATCGACAACCTCCTGCCGCGTGTCGATCGGCTTCTCATTGGCGGAGCGATGAGCTACACGTTCCTTAAGGCGCAGGGCATCGAGGTCGGAAATTCGTTGGTGGAAGATGACAAGCAAGATATCGCACTCAATCTGCTGGAGCAGTCTGAGGGTAAGCTGATGCTTCCGGCCGACCACGTCGTCGCGTCAGCCTTCGACAATGAGGCGGATCGGAGAACTGTCGAAGGCGGCATACCGGATGGCTTCATGGGTCTAGACATCGGACCGAAGACAGTCGAAAGCTATCATCGGATAATTGAGAAGGCGCAGACGGTGGTTTGGAACGGGCCGATGGGAGTCTTTGAGATGTCTAATTTCGCCCACGGAACCATGGCTGTTGCACGCGCACTGGCGGACGCTACGCGGGACGGCGCGATGACGGTAGTGGGAGGCGGCGATTCCGTGGCCGCTATCACGCAAGGTGGATTCGCGGACGAGGTGAGCCACGTCTCCACCGGTGGCGGCGCCATGCTCGAGTTCCTGGAAGGAAAGACGTTGCCGGGCGTGGCGGCCCTGACGGACACTTGACACGCACCTTCCCAACGGCCTATCGATGATCTACCGCAGCTCATCCGAGGTGGATTTCAAGCTCGGCGGCTTGCCCGAAATTCCAACACCCTCGCGCGTTCTCTTTACGCAACCCAACTACTTCGCAGTCGAGTATTCTATCAACCCTCACATGGAGGGCAACATCGGCAGCGTGCGTAAGGAAGAGGCGGTTGCCCAATGGGAATATCTTCGCCAGCTCTACCAAGAACTTGGGTTTGAGACTTCGGTCATCCCGGGTG
>JAHHLP010000443.1 GCA_018679295.1 Rhodothermia bacterium | reverse complement strand
GGATAGTACAAGGCCCTCTCTATTCCAAGTGAGTTTCAAGCGAATGAAACACGCGCCGTCCGCGACGCTGCAGGGAGCAACGAACCATGAGTTGAGACGCGATTACATCGGGTTATGCCAGACTCCTCAGCCGTGTCTGATTAGGGGCACCCGTTCTTGTCCTCCATTTGGCAAGCTCGATGCGGACACCTGCTTTTCGGATCGCTTTGGGGCTGGCGATCGGTATCCTCTTTGCCGACTCTTTGCCCACGCCACGGGTAACACCAACGATCCTCGTGGGTGCGATCGGGACCGTCCTCGTAGCGCTCGTCTGTCTTGCGTGGTGCCACCGTGCAGGCCCCCGGATAAGCGCACCGTGCAAGCCGGCCTTTTCGATGGCTCTCGCATTATTGTGCGGCGTCGTCAGTTACGTACGCGTTGTGGATCGGGACTCATCTGCGTGGCGCGATTTGCTGCAAGATGATGAAGAGCTTGAGTTCACGGGGCGCATCGTACGCATTTCGGCAAGCGCATCCGGCCCGAGATACACCATGGATCGTCTGGTCGTTCTTCCTCGCGAAGAAGTCTTTGGCGGAAAACTACTGGTCTACGCGAATGCCGAGGTAGACAACGATGTGCAGCTGGGTTCGAGGGTGTCGGTGCTGGGCACGCTCCGGGCACTGCCTGCACATCGGAATCCCAGTGACTTCAACTACGGCAGGTTCCTCCACCGCCGCGGTTTCAAGGCGATTGCCTATGTCGAGCACGGTACCGTGCATCCACTTGCTCAACCGTCAACTGCAAAGTGGATCGGACGAATCCGGCGGTCGATTCGGGAGAACATTCGGTCGGGGGTGAGTGACTCTGATGCGCGCGCCATGCTGGTTGCATTAATGCTTGGCGATCGGTCGGGTATAAGTCCTGAGCTCCGCGATGACTTCGTTGACGCGGGCCTGGTTCATTTGCTCGCAGTTTCGGGGCTCCATGTCATGGTCGTCGGTTTTGTCTTCTTCAACATCGCCGGGCCGGTGTTGCGGCGCTGTCGCCTCAAGTGGGGTGACGTGGAGTTCATCCGCGTCGCCATCACGCTGCTGCTCCTGCTGACTTATATGAACCTCACGGGAAAGCCCGATTCCGTCGTCCGGGCCGTCATCATGGCATCCATTCTGATCATCGCGCCACTTGTTCGCCGAAACTCGGGCTCGCTCAACTCGCTGTGGATAGCGGCCGCGGTCATTCTGAGTTTCTCCCCCTGGTCCCTCTTCGAAGCCGGTTTTCAACTGTCGGTGAGTGCGGTAGCGGGGATCGTGACATTTAACCCGATGATGGAAAACGCGAGAGCTTTGCAGCGCTTGGCGGCGACCGTAGGTAAGGTGATTGTCTCCAACGTGACCGTCACGGCATCTGCAACCGTCGGTGTTGCGCCAGTGTTGTTATATCACTTTGGAGAAGTGTCTCTTGCCGGCCTGCTACTCAACATCTCATCCGTTCCCCTGACCGCGCTTTCTCTCATGTCGGGTGTCCTGGGCGTTGTTCTTTCGGCTGCCCCAGGCTCAGCGGATGCTCTTGAAATGATCTATATCCGCGCGTCTGAAGTGAGCCTGCTGATGATCATCGAAACGGCAAGACTCGGCAGCGAGTATTTGGGCGTCTTGTCCGTACGCGTTTTTCCGACTGCACCCATCCTTCTCGCAGCGGTATTTACCTCTTGGGCACTCGCCAGGCGCCCGCGATCAGGTCGATGGAGCCTTCTGGGTGACGCCATCATTTGTGTCGTTGTTAGTCAGGCGCGACATGTTCAAAACCATGCACTGCAACGAACCGACGTAATCTTTTTCGACGTTGGTCAGGGCGATGCAACGTTGATTCGTACGGCTTCCGGCCGAACGATGTTGGTTGACGCAGGGGACAGGCGGCGCGGGATTTCTCCAGCAGAAAGATCTATTGTTCCGCATCTACGCCGTCTGAACGCAGCCAGACTGGATCTGGCCGTCCTATCCCACGCCCATGCCGATCACATCGGTGGCGTACTCGAGCTCTTCGACCACGTAGAAATAGGCCGCATCGCAACTGCGCACACGCCGTCGCAATCACGTGTCCTGGCACGAATCAAGCGCCTCGCCGACAGTACTCGAACACCCGTGACGTACGTCGAGACGGGCGACACGCTGTTCCTCGACCCATCCCTATCGATTCAGGTCCTCTGGCCGCACCGGAAGGACATCATGAGGATGACTGAGAACGACCGGTCGATTGTCCTGCGGGTACAGGCTGCAGCCGGGACACTTCTTCTCACGGGAGATGTTGAGCGGCCCGCCGAATCCGAGATTGTTGCCGATTTCCGAAGAATACTTCCGGCGGCTATAGTCAAGGTGCCACACCACGGATCACGAACCAGCAGTACCAATTTGATGTTGAGGGCGATCGGACGCTCGACCTTGCGACCTCGATACGCGATCGTGAGTGTAGGCGAGAGAAACCGGTACGGACTTCCTGATGAGGAGGTGTTATCGAACTGGCACGAGCACGACTATGAAGTGCTTCAAACGGCCGAACGCGGCGCCGTCTGGTTTACGATGGGGCGCAACGGAATTCGCATCCGCGACTGGTCGAGCCGCCCGCCGCCGTCATGAGTCGACGAAGACGGGAATCGGCATCTCCTTGATCAGCTTGTTGGTCGTCGATCCAAAGGCGATGCGTCGGATGGCCGAAACCGAGTGGGCACCCGCCACCAGAAGAGATGCCTCACTTTCAGTGGCGTACTGAGTAAGCAAATCCGCCGTGCTGCCACCCTTGAGCGCACTCGTCTTGACCTGGAGACCGTGGGCCTGAACGAAATCAGCGACCAGACGAAGGGTTAGATCCGCTTCCGTGCTTTCTTTTGAGTAGACGCTGACAACTTCGACACTAATCTCGTCGCCAAACGGCATGTAGTGGACAAACTGTTTGAGTGCTCTCGCGGCCGCATTGCTACCATCGTATGCCACAAGGATTTTTGAAATCGAACTGTAGGAACTTCCAACGACGAGGGTTGGACCAACGGTGTTCTTGACAACCCGAGCCAGCGTATCGGTCGACTTGTCGGGATGTCCGTAGAAGAAGTGGGGGTCCTTCCCGATTACCAGGAGGTCGTGGTACTTCATATCCTCCACGATCCGCTGGAACGGTACACCTTCCTCGACTACCTCTACGTGATCTACGCCCGATCCTTCCATCGCGGACTCGTACTTCTCCAGGAGTTCGCGGGCCTTCGCGCGCGTCTCTGTGGTCAGCTGTTCACGTAGCTTTTCGGCGTAGTAGAAGCTTCCTATTCCGCCACCCTTCGTTCCGGCTTCGATTTGACCAAGATCAACTACCGCCAGTCCTGTTACCGACGCGTCAAATCGCTGAGCAATATCAGTGGCGTAACGGGTCGCGACGGCAGTGTCCGAATCCGGGTCCAACGCTACGAGGATTTTCTTGATCATGTCTACTTTGATGAGCTTCGGCCAACGCGTCGTAAAAGGTAATCACCGAAAGACAGTACACAAAGGAGAAGGGGACCGTCCGGAGATCAGAATCACTCACATGATTTGAACTCTTATCTATTCATAATTAAATAAAATGATTAATAGGATTAGGAGTAATAGGGTATGGTGAGACCGTTGATAACGATGTTGTTCCACAGGCTGATCGTGGAGTGTGGAAAACAATCAACATGTTGATGACAGGGCGCGCTCTTCAATCCGAAGCGAAATCCACCGGTGATTCACCCCCTGGAGGGTATCCAGGAGAAATTTCCACATACCAACAACATTATCCCCAACCAGAACACAGATTCCGCTCCAACTGTCAACCGCTGTTCGACGGTGTGGATTACTGCCTGAATTGCTGTTGGTAAGTGCCCGGATTTCCAACACTGCCAACATTCAGCGGGGTAAATAGATGCCCACACTATTATCAACAGAGGTGCCAACACAGATGCCAACGTCTTATAGGGAAAACTTTACTTCCCCAGCAGCTGGTACATCGCCGACTTGTAGGCTTCCACGCCCGGCTGGTCGAAGGGGTTGACGTCCAGAAGGTATCCTCCGACGGCCACCGCGTGCTCGAAGAAGTAGATCAGAGAACCCAGCTCGGCAGCCGACGCCCGCTCGATTGAAATCGTAAGGTTTGGGACACCGCCATCCGCGTGCGCTTGCGCGGTACCCTCAAAGGCCTTCCGGTTGACGTGAGAGACGGGCTTGCCGACCAGATACTCTAGCCCGTCCTCCGGGCCGTCGACCGCCGGAATATTCAGGCCGGACTCCGGGTTTTTTTCTATAAGGAAAGTCTCGATCACGTTACGACGACCGTCCTGCATGTACTGTCCCAGGGAGTGCAGGTCGGTCGTGTACTGCACCGCTGCCGGAAAGAGGCCATTTCCTTCTTTTCCCTCACTCTCGCCGAAAAGCTGTTGCCACCAGGATGCTATAGCGGATAGGCGGGGTTCAAAAACAGCCAGGACCTCGGTAGTGAAGCCGTCCTCATGTAGCAGGTAGCGAATGGCTGCATACTCAAGTGCCGGATTGTCGACCCGCGAGCTTAACTGCTTCGCCGCTTCCGCCGCCCCGTAGAAGAGTTCTCGGACATCAATGCCCGCCGCACTGATCGGCAACAACCCCACCGGCGTGAGTACCGAGAAGCGACCACCCACGTCGTCGGGAATAACGTACTTGCGATAACCGTGAGCGCCGCGGAGTTCATTCAGCTTTCCCCTTGTCGCGTCTGTGGTCACGATGATGCGATCACCCGCATCGTCAAATCGCTCCGCCATCCAGTGACGCAGCACCCGAAACGCAATCGCCGGCTCGAGGGTGGTTCCGCTCTTCGAAATCACGTTGAGGTAGACCGACTTCCCGTCGAGGTATTCCAGAAGCTGCTTCAGATAGGCACCGCTCAGGTGGTGCCCCGCGAAGAGAATCTCTGGACCGTGGTCCGTGGGAAAGAACGGCGTCAGAGCCTCGATGACGGCGCGGGCTCCGAGGTACGAGCCACCAATGCCGACGCATACGAGAACGTCCGCATCTTCCCGGATCCTCGTCGCCGTCGCGATGATGTCTTCAAGGAGTGCGTCATTCGGATTCAGGACGAGGTCCCTCCATCCCAGGAATTCGCTTCCGGCACCCGTCTTGCCGAGGACCGCGCCATGTGCGCTCTCTACGCGACTCTTGATCGACCCCAACCGATCGCTGGAAATGAATGGGCGGGTGTTTTCAGTGTTTAGTTCAAGCATGGCGGCGGAAAATCACGGTGGAAAAATCGAGCAAGTATGAGTTTTTGGAGAACCCGGTACCCGCGAACGGGTATAGTTAGCGGATTTCCCACCCACATTTGCGGCTTTACGAATCTCTCCGACCGACGATCCCTGATGTAGACGAGTGTCTCATCCTGGTGCGGAGATACCCGAAGATCGCAAAATGATCCATGTCGTCATGAGCAAACTCGACGAACAAACGCTCACAGCCTACCTCACCAACCGTCTGTCTCCTTCCGAGCGAGCCGACGTTACCGCAGCGCTGCTCGAAAACGCAGATGCGCGGGAGTTGTTGAAAATGGCTGTGCTGGCGCTCGGAGCTGCTGATCGACCCCCGATTCCGGCGGCGGTTGCGAGGGAAGCGGACGAACGAGTGAGTCGCCGATCGACCGCGTCCGACGGAGCAAGAAAGCCCGGCAACTGATCCCAGCGAAGTACGCGAAGGCAGCGCGCTGCAGCCATGCTTCTATACACCTGTGCCCGCGGCTCGACCTACGCGGACATCGCAAAGTACGGCCTGCGGCAGTCCGGTATGGGGCATCGCCTGCCTCGGAATTTCGAAGCGGCCCAGAAGACGTGCGATGGACGGATTCTCGTAATCGAGTTCTCCAAGGCCGACCTCGAACGATTCACGATCCGGGATGATGTAGTGATTGCTCCAGCGGTACCGCTTACGGCTTTCCGCAACGTCAATCCGTATGCGCCTGTCGAGAGAATAGGTGCCGGGGGCGGGTTGGTGGTCAGACGCAATGAAGCGGGACTACAAGTGCTGTTGATCCATCGGCGCGGGGTCTGGGATCTGCCGAAAGGAAAGCTCGATCCGGGCGAATCGGTCGAACAGTGCGCTCGGCGCGAGGTCGTGGAAGAACTGGGTTTGAAGGACCAAGATATCGAAGTCGTGTGCCCCATTGGGCGTACGGTCCATGGCTACCGGGAGGATGACAAATTTATGCTGAAAAGAACCCACTGGTTTCTGATGCGAACGTCCTCTTCGTCGTTCCGGCCCCAGGCCGAAGAGGATATCGATGCTGTCGATTGGGTCGCGTGGAACGATGCACAGAAGACCGTACGTTTTGATACCCTGCGCGACCTGCTTAAGGCTGCGAAGACGGTTGCAAGCGAGAATACCCGGACGTGACCGTTTGGTACTGGCAAGCCTGCAAGCCGTCGAATCGTATCTTCAAATCACCCACACGCTGAATCAGAGTCCTCCCATTGCGTCCCATTCTTTGCAATTACTACGTCACGTACCGCTGCAACGCGAAGTGCGGCTTTTGTGACATATGGGAACAGCCCTCTCCGATGATCTCCTTGGAGGACGCCGAGCGAAATCTCGATGACCTTCAGCAATTGGGAATCCGGGTCATCGACTTCACGGGCGGTGAGCCGTTGCTGCATACCGGACTTGCCGACCTCCTTGAAATGGCGAAGTCACGCGGTTTTCTCACGACTGTGACGACCAACGGGCTGCTCTATCCGAAGCGCGCCGCGGCGCTTCGCGGAAAGATCGATCTGCTGCACTTCTCAATCGACTCGTCGAATCCGCACGAACACGACCAGTCGCGGGGGGTACGGTGTTTCGACAAACTGATGGAGTCCATCGATACCGCTGTGGCCATCGGCGAATCGCCGGACCTGCTCTTCACGGTTACGAATGAGAACTACCGCCACCTTGAGAGGATTTACCACGAGCTGGCCCTTCCGAACAAGCTCGTTCTCA
>JAHHLP010000580.1 GCA_018679295.1 Rhodothermia bacterium | reverse complement strand
ACCGGCCTATGGCTTGCTCCTTGACGAGCTCGCTCCCGGATGGCGTTCGAAAATTGGCTCCGGCAAAGATCTGCCCGACCTGCTAGCCGACGCAATTTCACTTGCCGGGATTGATGGCACCGATAGGGACCTCGATCGCCTCGCGGACCGCTACGATGGGAAGACGCTGATGGCCGCAGAGGATGAACGTGCAGCGGGGCGCCGCGAGGAACTTGCCGACATGCGCCGTCGATTCGTCGAGGGTCCGACGCTGACACTGGACTTCGTTCGCATGAACGTCGAGTTCGACCCGGGCAGTGTCGAGGCGTTGGACACGCACGGATCTGTTTATCCTGCGATGAGACTTACGGACGATTGGGGCGTCCTCACTGTTACCGATGGAGCACTCATCAAAACAGACTGGCGTTCAGTGGTTGTGCCGGCGCCGGTCAATCCGTCAGGCACCATAATCGAAGGCGAAGGCTACACGCTTGAAGTGGTGGAGGGCTGGACGCTGGTTCGAGGTGGACGGGAGGGAGATTACGGGGTCGGTCGGACGCAAGATTTTGTAAGCGACGAACCCGAGGAAGTCAGTTTTTCGACGCCAGACGGAATCACGATCTTCGGGGACTACTATGCTGGGCGCGACTCGACGGCGCCAATGATCCTGCTTTTTCATCAGGGTGCTTCGAATGCGCGGGCGGAGTACGGCCCACTGGCGCCCCGGCTGCTTGCGGCCGGCTATCGGCTGCTAGCCATCGACGCGCGACGTGGCGGGAGCAGATTTGGCGGGGAGAACCGAACGGTGGCGGCGTTGGAAGGCGACCCGGAGTTCAGCTACTGCGACTGCTACACCGATCTAGTTGCGGCTCTTCAGTATGCGAGCGAGAAGCTCGGTACTGAAGATGTGATCGTGTGGGGCAGCAGCTATAGTGCAGCCCTTGTGTTGCGGCTAGCTGTGGATTATCCGGATCGAATCAAGGCCGTACTCGCGTTTTCTCCGGCGTCCGGTGAGCCGATGGCGGGGTGTGAGCCGGAACCGTACGCCGAGCGGACGAAAGTCCCTGTACTGATTCTACGTCCAGCACGAGAGTTGGAACTGGATCACGTTGCCGCTCAGGCAGCCGAGTTCGAAGATATGGGACTACCCGTTTACGTGGCTGATCCCGCTGTCCACGCCTCTTCAATGCTGAATCCGGAACGGGTCAAAGGCGACGTGGAGCCCGCGTGGGCGCGAGTATTCTCCTTTCTGCAGACTCTGGAATAGTTGAGCAACGGTAGCCGTCACGCACTCGCGGGCTTGCGCCGTTCCGGCTCTATTTCCTACACTGCATCAAACATTCACCCAGCCGGATGTTGATCAACATCTGGTTGTCCGGTCGAGCTGGCCCCCAAAGTTTCGATGTTGCGAGGGCGCAGACATCGCCTAACGCTAATCACGGGCTCGCTACCAAGGCACCTCGCCCATCAGGCCGGATCCGCACACAACATCTTCCAAAGGAGGGATCCCATGCAAAGAGTTTCATTCACACTGTTGGCATTCTGTATGCTGTCGCTGCTGGCTTCCGATGCCTTGGCCCAGCGCTACGTTTCTGCCACCTACGCCGTCTGCGACATGACCCGGCAGAGCCGGGCAGACGAAATCGTAGAGAAAGTAGTGTCTCCACTGCTCGACGCGCAGGTCGCCGATGGCACGATATCGGGTTGGGGTTGGCTGGCACACAACGGGGGCGGTCACTGGCGGCGCGTTCTCTACACGGTAGGCACGGACCTGGGCGATTTGGAGTCGGCCCGCAGCGCTTTTGTTGACAAGTTGCAGGCCGATCATTCGTCGGCAGCTCGCGAGTTCACCAGTATATGCGGCGCTCACGACGACTACGTGTGGTCGTTTGTAAGCGGAGCCACCGCCGACGATGAGGTAATCACAAATCGACCAGATGCCGGACTGTCCGTCTATCTGGAATGCGACGTCAGCCAAGGCGACCGGTTGGACGCGGCCTTCGACGAGATGGCGGCCGCTGCCCGAGCGATGAAGGAGGAGGGAAGGATCAATTCCTGGTCTTACTGGAGCCACGTCTTCGGCGGTAGCTACTCTCGGCTGTTTTTGATCGATGGGGCCAGCCATGCAGACAACCTCGAAGCGATCCATGACATGGCCGGCGCCATGGCGACAGAGCATGCCGATGCATGGGCTGAGTTCAACTCGTATTGCAAGGTGCATCAGGACTACATGTGGGACATCAAGATGGCAAGGCCGTGACATGCGGAGATGTCAACCCGCCCATTCCAATTGCGTTAGCCATCGCGGGTTAGCGCCACGAAGCTAACGAGCCTATTGACGCGGATCAGCGCCTCAGAATCTATTACGGGTTCTGAGGCGTTGTCGTTTTCACACCAGGTAAAAAAACGCCTTGCCAACCTATGTCTGGCCCGAAGTCGATCCGCGTGTCGGCAATACAAATGTGCTCCACCGACGACCGGGAGTCCAACCTCCTGGTGGCAAGCCGGCTCATTGAGGAGGCGGCCTTAGAAGGGGCCGAAATCGTCGCGCTTCCAGAGAACTTCTCTTTTCTGGGAGATGGCGCGGCGAAACTCGCTGCTGCGGAAGATCCGGAGACCGGTCGGAGCATTCGCTTCCTTCGCGATCAGTCGGCGCGGTGCGGCGTCAACATCGTGGGAGGAAGCATACCTGTTCGCGCTGCGCCGGACAAGGTGACGAATACGTGCTTCGTGGTTCGTACCGATGGCTCAATAGCCGCCAGATATGACAAGATGCACCTGTTCGACGTTGCTGTCGACAAGGACAACACGTTTCAGGAGTCCGAGCACGTACGCCCGGGTGACGACGTGGTCACGGTTGATGTCTCAGGCTTCACCCTCGGTCTGTCAATCTGCTACGACCTTCGCTTTCCAGAACTCTTCCGGCGATTGGCAACGGCGGGAGCGTCCGTCATCTTTGTGCCATCAGCGTTCACGATGGAAACCGGGAAGGCTCACTGGAACGTCCTTGTTCGGGCGCGCGCAATCGAAAACTTGTGTTATGTCGTCGCACCGGCCCAGTACGGCAGGCACTCGAAGCGACGCATCAGCTTCGGACACTCGTTGATCGTTGGCCCGTGGGGTGACGTGCTGGGGGGCGTTGCAGACGGCGATGCCACTGTGTCGGCCGACGTTTCGCTGACGCGCATTGAGGATGCTCGTCGGCGAATCCCTGCGCTGGAGCATATTAGGCTTGGCTGAGCCTTGTTGTTGGCAGCCGTGCGAATTTGAAGTCAAAGACGCCGGAGGCGTCGCGCCGGCGCTCACAGGGTGAAACCCCGCGTTCGACGGGCTGTAATATTGCGGGTCTAACATCACTTCGGGGTGATAGATGAAACCCCGGCGTCTCACCACCTCTCAGGGCGCTGCAAAAAGAGATCAAAAGGAGATTACTGTGCGCAAAACGTTCTTATTTCCCACCGCATTCCTGATTATGAGTACCATCGTTGCTTGCTCGGGCGATCAGGCTACCGTTCCGGGCGAAGCAAGTGAAGGTGCACCGGGCGCTTCGCCCGGGATGTCAACTGAAACAGGGAATTCCGCTGTTGTTTCGACTGAAGGTCGATCTGGAAAGGTCACGGAGACGATGAATGCCGCGGGTTATACCTACCTCAATGTTGACACTGGAACTGAGACCTTCTGGGCAGCGGCTCCTGCGTTTGCCGTCGAGGTTGGCGATCCCGTCGTCGTACCCGACGGTATGCCGATGCAGGACTTTCACAGCAGCGCTCTCGATCGCGACTTTGATGTGGTCTATTTCGTAGACCAGGTAAGCGTATCGGGCGACGGTGCCGGAGGAGACGGCAGCACGGCTCCGCTGGAGATGCCCGCCGGCCACCCACCCGTTACAGTTGCTGATGCAGATCTTGCAGCCGGCGACATCGAGGTGCCCGAAGGTGCCCGATCGGTTGGTGAGATCATCGCCGCCGCCGACGAGCTCAACGGCGAGACGGTAGCGTTCAAAGGGCGTGTAGTGAAGTACAACGCCAACATCATGGGATCGAACTGGCTTCACGTACAGGACGGGACTGGTTCGGCCGGGCAAAACGACCTTACCGTTACGACGAACGACGTCGTTAGCGTGGGCGACATCGTCACCGTCACCGGCATTCTCGCCACCGACAAGGATTTTGGTGCGGGATATCGGTATGACGTGATTGTCGAGGGGGCACACGTCTCCGTCGACTGAGAGCGAGGCGTTGACAAGTCGCGCGACTGCAGCAGTCATGTCCCGCCCGAGGCGTCTAAACGG
>JAHHLP010000020.1 GCA_018679295.1 Rhodothermia bacterium | reverse complement strand
ACTCCGTCTGCGTCCAGATGCCTATTCTCGCGTAGGACGGCCTCGAGGCGTGGCTCCTCGTACTCTTCGCCGTCCGGACTCATCGCTTCGGTCACCCCATCTGTGAACATCGCAAGCACATCTCCCTCTTCGAGTACCACTGTGCCGCATTCGTACGGCATGCCGCGCATGACGCCGAGCAACAGACCGCCTGCCTTCAACTCTTCCATGGAGCCGTCGGCCCGTATCAGCATGGGCGGATTGTGTCCTGCGTTTACGTACGACAGCGACCGGTCGCCCGGACTGTAGATGGCGTGGAAATAGGTGATGAACTTGTCGAAGCCGGTATTGTCGCAAATGACGCGGTTGATGTGACTGGTCGCCTCAGCGAGCGGCAGGTTCATCGGCACCAGCATGCGCAATGAAGCCTGCAGGTTCGACATGAGCAGGGAGGCGGGCATGCCTTTTCCGGTCACATCCCCTATTGCGAGAAGTACGCGCCCATCCTCCAGCGAGATCACATCGGTATAGTCACCGGCAACGTGTCGGCTAGGGAGCGCCAGCATGGCGATCTGCACACCTTCCACCTTCGGAAGATCACTTGGCTGCAGCCCTTCCTGGATCTGACGCGCCAGACGCATCTCTTCCTCGAGCCGCTCCTTCTCGATCTGCTCATCCACCAGGTAAGAGTTCTGAATCGATACGAAGGCTAGATTCCCGAGGGCCGTCAGAAATTCCACTTCATCCGGCTTGTATGGACCTGCCATCTTTGGACCGAGGCAGAGCATGGCGCAGGTCTCGCCCTGATGGCGAATCGGGAGAGCAAGAGCGATACCTTTCTCTTTCAGCCACGCAGAATCCTCATCCTGCCCATTATCACCAAGGATGACGTTGTTTTCGATGGTGCATAGCTGGTGCAGAAAATCGAGGTTCACCTCGTCGTCTCCCAGCCCTTTCGCCGATACAACCTCGATCTGATCCATGACCGGCGCCCCATTCTCATCAGCATTGGTTCTCCGCAGCACGAAGAGGTGCTTGCGAACGACCATCTGTCCCATGAGAGCAAACGAAAGCAGCTTTACGAGACGGTCACGATCGACCGTTGCATTGAACTCCTGGGAGATGTCGAACAGCGTGTTGAGCTGCTGGATCTTGTTGTCGAGGTCGCGATTCGTGGTCCGCAGCTCCGACACAACCATGGAGTTGTTGATTGCCGCGGACGACATGTTGACCAGCGACTTCACAAACTCCAATTCGTATTTGTCGAACGGCTCACCGGTGGCCTTCTTCCCGACGGCCGCTAGCCCGATGTCCCGGCCGCTGGACCGTATTGGAGCGACCAGCGCCAGCTTGTGCGCGCCGAGCTGGGACGGAACGTCGTCGTCGGTGACCAACGAAGTCAATTCGCCGTCGCCCAGATTCACAACGTCGTCTACGCGAAGAGATGCACACCCTTTCGCCGCCCTGACGATATACCGGCCATCGTCGTCCGTCAGAAGTACAGCGCCTCTTGGAACGAACAGCTTGGCCATCAGGGTCAACAGCAAGTTGTTCAGGATGAAGTCGAGGTCCAGGGATGAGCTCATCAACTGGCTCGACTCATATAGAGCTCGCAGGTCGAATCGGCGAGTTCTTTCTGCCTGTACGCTTGAATCGGCCATGGTAAACTATTGTCTAAGCTTCCGGATCATCGAGGTGTATGACTTCGGCGTGCCGGAGACTACCGGCTACGAGATCGACGCGAATACACGTCTTGACTCGGTGCAATCCCTGTCTGCCGGCTGCCCCTGGGTTAATAAATAACATTCCACCGAGTTTATCATCTCGCTCGACCTGAAGAATATGACTGTGGCCGCAAATAAATACATCGGGCGGGTGGCTTGAAAGCTCCGCGCGTATTGCCGAATCATAACGGCCCGGCCGACCTCCGATGTGCGTCATCCAGAATTCAAGTCCGTCCAGCTTAATTCGCTGGTGCTCGGGCAGTCTTGCGCGGATGTCCCGTCCATCGACGTTGCCGTAGACCCCAACGACCGGCGAGATCCTCTCCAGTTCGTCCAGGACCGCAACCGCTCCGACGTCGCCCGCGTGCAGAATAAGCGAGACACCGTCGAAGTACTTATTGATCGCCGGGTGGAAGTAGCCGTGCGTGTC
>JAHHLP010000279.1 GCA_018679295.1 Rhodothermia bacterium | reverse complement strand
GTCCAAATGCCGTGCCGGTTGACAGGATGCCGATTGCGACGAGTGCGCATGTCAACGAGAACGGGCGCGCGCGTGTCTCGCGAACAGCGCCCTCGACCGTTGCCGACTTAGTGGCTGCGTGCGTTCTCAAAACGAATATCAAGGATTTGCTGGACGGTGCTGCTTGAGATGGGCTACGGAGTTTGCGCCCGTACGTTGCAACCGGTCAATCGTCCTCCACGGTCACGGCCGTGCCGTACGCCAGCATCTCTGCCGCGCCGCTCATCACGACCGACGTTGCGATGCGCACGGACACGATCGCGTTAGCTCCGAGGGCCGTCGCGTCCTCCATCATGCGCTGCAACGCCTCCTCGCGGCTGTCCTGGAGAAGCTTCGCATAGGCGCGGATCTCACCGCCGACGAGGTTTTTCAACAGTGCGCCGATGTCGCTTCCGACGTGTCGAGCGCGGATCGCATTGCCACGGACGAGGCCGTGGGTGACGGTGATGCGTTTCCCCTGGATCGTGGGGGTGGTGACAATCATCATGGTTCTTTTCCGGTTTGGCCGTCGCGCGTCGTTAAAGGGGTCAGGTCGCGGAGTCTACATGTGCATCCGGATGGTGGTCGGCAACGAGATTGAGTTGGATGCCGTGCTCGAGGTAGGCTTTGAGCCCTGCCAAGAGGGACGTAAATCCTCCCATCGAATCGATTGCGGCAGCCACCATCTCGTCATCCGACCCCGAGAATCCCCAGTTCGAAATGCGTACGAGCGTGGCGTCGTTGCCGCGCGCTTCAAACACCCATTCGACAGGGCAAGGAGGCTCTTTCCACTCCATCAGGATGCGGCGGCTGCGTTCGACTTCTTTTACGATCACGCGCGCGACGGCACCGTACATCTCCCATTCCCAATGCAGCGTCGCACCGGGCTCCATTCTCCCCGTGCTCTTTGTGAACCAGAAGTTTGTTGTGATTGTGGGGTCTACGATAGCTTCGAAGACGTCCTGCACGGGTCTTCGGATAAGCATTTGCGTTCTAACGACCGGTGCGTTCATCTTAGATGTTGTCAGGTCAATTGGAATCGTCGGTGACCGGCTTGGGCATCGTATATCGAAAGATAGCTACGAGTGGCGATCCATTGCGATTGATTGATTCGCTGAGGTTCGGCGTCGTACCATAGCAGGATCACTCCCCGACCCATTCGTTACGGTCGGTTGGCCATCATGTCGCATCTACAGCAAGAGGAACAACAATGTCGAACGTAATCTCTTGGAACCTACAAATGGCGGTCCGCGACGGCCGTCTGGACGATGCTCGAAATCTTGTAAAAGAGATGGTTGCGGCGACCCGGCAGGAAGAGCCCGGCACTCAAATCTATGAGTACTTTCTCAGCCCCGATGGTAGTAGCTGCCACATATACGAGCGATATGCAGACTCAGATGCTGCACTGGTTCATCTTGGTAACTTCGGCTCCAAGTACGTCGATCGTTTCCTGGCGTGCTTCGAGCCTACTTCGCTTTCCGTCTATGGTGAGCCAAGCCCCGACGCGCGGGCAGCGCTCGATGGTTTCGGGGCAGCGTACCTCGGGCCGTTTGAAGGCTTTAGTCGTTGATGTAGCGGGAGAGGCCGCCATGGCTCTATGATCTACGTCGAATCGCTCGCTGAACTCTATGCTCATATGGAGTGGGCGGACGCACGTGTCTGGAGCGTCGTCGAGGCGTTGGAGAAGGCGCAGACGGATGAGAACCTGCGCAAGCGCCTCTTCCATCTCCATTTCACGCAGCTCGCTTTCCTCGGCGTGTGGAGGGGGGACGATTTTCAGATGCGCAAGGCGGATGAGTTCGACGCGATAGCGCAGATCAAGGCCGAGGCCCGCACGTTCTATCCCGCTGCGGGCAAGATCCTGGCCGGTTTACATGACAGCGACCTCTCGAAGCCGACGCCGTTGCCGTGGGCGAGGTTCTACGCCCGGCAGAGCGGCCGTGAGCCGGCGATGACGACGCTCGGCGAGACAATGATGCAGGTCGCCCTCCATACGCAGCATCACCGCGCCCAGATCAACACGAAGATTCGAGAGCTGGGCGGTGAGCCAAAGCTGGTGGATTATATCGGCTGGGTATGGGCTGGCCGCCCACAGGCGGAGTGGTGATATTGAGCAGCACGATTCGTGAGCGCCGGTCGATGCGGCGCCGTGATCGTCACATGGTCTAAGAGTCCGTAATTGTCAGGGCGCAGGCCTCATGAGTCCATGCATCGCGCGGAAAAGCTGACGCTGGCGAGATCGGTCAGGAAATGCATTGAGGAACAGGTAGATGTTATCGCCTCCGGGATCAAAGCCACTGAACAGTTCGAAGCCGCGATCGGACCCGTCGACATTCATCGACTGTTGCAGGAAGTGCGTTCTGTGTTCCTGGTCAAGCACGTTGCCCTCCCGAAGGTATTCGTAGAACTGGAGGAGATCTCCGAGCGAAGAATACATTCCGCCGCTTCCCTTCACGAGCCAGGAAGTTGGTCCCCAGTTGGGAGGGATATTGGGCAGCCCCACGCTCGAATGACCCCCGCCAGCAGCGAAGTCCGTCACCGATAGGCCTCGCGTTTCGCCGTACTCGCCGGTTCGATTCATGCCCGCTGGGTCGAGGAAGTGTTGGCGTATAAACGTGTAGTAGGACTGTCCGGATACCCGTTCAATGAGGGCTGCAAGGAGAACAAATGCACCGTGCGAGTGCTCCTGGTCATCGCCCGGAGTGAAAAGCAACGTTTGAGAGAAGAGCCGCCGTTCCGCCTCGTGCCGGTCGATCCACGCCAGGTCCGGGTCCCAGTCGTCGCTTGTATCGAAGAAGTCGGGGAGCCCCGACTGACCGGTCATGAGGTGCCGAATCGTAATCGCCGCTTTATCTGCGGGGACGTCATCGAAGTAATTCGATATTGAGTCGTCCAGGTCGATTTTGCCCTGCTGGTCCAGAAGAAGAATGGCGGCCACGGTGAAATCGATGGGACGCGACCCGATGCCGAAAATGGTGTTGAGTGAGTTTGGTGTGCGGAGTTCGGGATTGGCTAGGCCGAAGGGCCTTTGCAGGATTATCTCGCCGTCCAGTTGCACGAACACGACCCCCGAAAAACCATCTCCTTCAAGCTGTTCGAAGGTTGCCTCGAGGTTGTCCCGCGTCAGCACCATAGAGTCTGACGTTTCGAGCAAGCGCACGTTACTGATTCCCTTAGGGCCAAGAGCGACTTTGATTTGCTTCTCCTTGCCATCAGACACGAGGATCAAACGCACGCCGCCCGGTTCGCCCTCGACCGAAATGCCATCCCAAGGCCCACCCGCCTCGGTGCGGATCGTCCTCAGCTGGTTCGTCAGGGCCGCGCGATCTCGCTTTTCCGATGCTACCATGGCCTCGTCGATGAACATCTGGATCGACGCATCTCCTTCGCTGTTCAGCATGGTCTCGACCGCGCGCACGGCATCTCGAACGTATTGAGGAGGACCGTCCTGCGCAGCGGCTGGACGAACAATTCCACTGGCCAGGATAGAGACGAAGACGATTCTTAAGAGTGGTATCGGTTGGGGGAGCATAAACCTAGCGGAGTCTCGTTAACGGGATTTACAACGGTTGCGCGGCCTGTCGCCAGAGAGAACGGCTCCCGGCCGAATGTTATTGTGTGGCTAGGCTGCGACAGTACCGAGTCAACACACGATACGCTGGCGTGCGGGACCGGCTCCGCCATCTATCTCTTAACCCTTGCCGTGTCCGAAGATGTTCACGAGCAGCTGGTCGAACGCGAAAAGGACCGCCATCGCGGCGAGTGCAAGTCCGACCACCTTGGCTTTCTGTGCAAGCGGCTTTCCCAAGTCAGGTGACGCCGTGGTCAGTGCCTGGAATGCGCGCCATACATTTTCGCGGTTGATATATAGGATGACGAACAGCAGTGCCGTATAGATCGTCGCGCTGGCGAGCGCTCCGTACTTGTCTAGAAAGACGACGTCGAACACCAGGATGTTCGCCATGATAGGCAGCAAGATGAGGACGCCGAGCAGCTTGGTCCTCTCCCACAGCAGCAGCCAGGCACCGACTACTTCGGCGAGGCCGATGAATAAGATGTAGGTGAACGAATAGCCCATGAACGTCCATGCAAGGTCGAAGGCTTCTGCACTTCCAAGCGGTGTACTCGCCACCTCGGGGGGAATTCGGTCGGGTGTGTAGAATTGCCCGCCAAAGATTTTTCCCAGACCGTAGACGTTGAGAAAAATGAATACGTACCACCTTGCGGCAGTTTCGATGATGCGTTGCTGCATTTGCGGGGCTCCGTATTGATTGTCGGCGGTGCTACGGAGGAGACGTGTGGTGGTTACGGGCCGGCGGGCCCGGCGTTCGAATCACCGCGGGGTCTTTCGCTGCGGTCTCTGTCGTCTAGCCAAAGCGATACGCATGCCAGGTACTCTCTGACTGGCATTCTGGTGATGTCTTCCAGTACGTCGTCCTCGTCGATGCCTTCGCCGAGTCGCCTCTCGAAGAGATCGGTGCTGAAGTCATTGAAGGCGCTCCAGATAACTTTCGGGTAGTCCGAGTCGCCGCCAACAGTCTCCAGAAACCAGTCGCGGACGCATCGAATG
>JAHHLP010000505.1 GCA_018679295.1 Rhodothermia bacterium | reverse complement strand
GGACTGGATCGCCGCGGCTACAGGCAATGATGATTTCTCGGGTTGGCTGGCAACCAACTATGAAGGCCGAGGTGCGTCCGAATGAAAGGCATTATTCTCGCAGGAGGGTACGGGACGCGGCTTCAGCCGCTTACATCGGCCGTCAATAAGCAGCTGCTTCCGGTCTACAACAAGCCGATGATCTACTATCCACTCTCGATGCTTATGCTCGCCGGCATTCGCGACATACTTGTCATCGGTATGCCTTCGGAGTTGCCCCGGTTTGAAAACCTCCTCGGAGACGGTTCACGGTGGGGTCTGCGATTTGAGTACGCTCCCCAGGAAGAACCGCGCGGCCTCGCCGACGCCTTTCTGATCGGACGCGATTTTCTTGCCGGGGGACCTGCCTGCCTGATCCTTGGCGACAATATCTTCTTCGGGCGAGGATTGTCGACGACCTTACAGGATTGTGCCCGGATCGATTCGGGAGCTGTCGTGTTTGCGTATGCGGTCAAAGATCCGCGGCGCTATGGAGTCATCGAGTTTGATCCGTCAGGTCGTGCTCTCAGTTTGGAGGAGAAGCCGGAGAAGCCACGGTCTCACTATGCGGTCCCCGGGATCTACTTCTATGATTCGACTGTGGTTAGTCGAGCAGCGCGGCTGAAACCGTCCGCACGTGGTGAGTTAGAGATAACGGATCTGAATGCGTCTTATCTCGAAGATGGCTCGCTGCGCGTCGAGGTACTCGGTCGTGGTGTGGCGTGGCTTGATGCGGGCACCCACGAGTCGCTGCTCAGCGCAGCGAACTTTGTTCACGCAGTCGAAGAGCGGCAGGGGATGATGATTTCCTGCCCGGAGGAGATTGCATTCAGGCAGGGCTTCATCAAAGCGGAGCACCTCGCCCGACTTCTAACGGAAATGTCAGACAACGAATATGCGCGCTATTTGCGCGATGTACTGGAAGATTCATGAGCACACAGACCCAAAGTGAAACCGGGACAGCGTCCGTCGTTGCCGCCGAACTGAAACAGAAGATCGAGACGGGGGACGCGGTAGTCGGAATAGTCGGGTTAGGCTATGTCGGATTGCCGCTGGCCGTTGAGTTCGCGCGCGCCGGACTCAAGACGATCGGAATTGACCTCGATCCCGTCAAGGTAGAGAAGCTCAACGCCGGAGCGAGTTATATCCAGGATGTGCGAGGCGAAGACGTATCGTCGGTCCGTAAAGCTGAAAAGTTTGAGGCATCAGATGACTTCGATCGGCTCGCTGAGTCCGACATCGTCTTCATCTGCGTTCCGACTCCGATCACGACCAACAAGGAACCGGACATGAGGTTCGTGCGCTCAGCCTCCGAGGCCGTGGCGGAACGACTTCGACGCGGACAACTGATCGTCCTGCGCAGTACAACCTATCCTGGAACGACAGAGGACATCCTGCTTCCAGAGCTAATTAAGACCGCGGAGCCCCACGGTCTTAAGTTGGGAGAGGACTATTTCGTGGCCTTCAGTCCGGAGCGCGTCGACCCGGGCAACACAACGTATACGACGGCCAACACTCCGATCGTAGTGGGTGGGATGACTCCGGTCTGCACGGATCTTGGGGCGACAACGATGGAAAAGATCGTGGGCCACGTGCATCGCGTGTCCAGCCCCAAGGCGGCGGAGATGGAAAAGCTGCTCGAAAACATCTTTCGATCAGTGAACATTGCTCTCGTCAACGAGCTGGCCCGGCTCTGCGATCGAATCGGAGGAATCTCGATGTGGGAGGTTGTCGGTGCAGCTGCGACCAAGCCATTCGGTTTCATGCCCTTTTATCCGGGGCCGGGTCTGGGCGGTCATTGTATACCGATCGACCCGTACTATCTCTCCTGGTTGGCCCGTCGTTACGACTTCGAGACAAACTTCATAACGCTGTCGGCACGGACAAACGAGGAGATGCCATACTACGTCGTCGACGCCGTCGTAAAGGCGATCGCCAACCAGCCTATATCACTAGCGGAGGCAAACGTCTTAGTCCTGGGCGCGGCGTTCAAGAAGAACGTAGATGACACGCGTCATTCGCCTGCCGACCGGGTGATCGACCTGCTGCGGGCCCGTGGTGTGAGGCAGATCGAGCTGTCGGATCCGTTTGTGACCACTTTTCAGGTTGGATCGCTTGAATTCGTCTCGAGAGAGCTGACCCCGGAGTTGGTTCGCGAGCAGCACGTCATCGTCCTCACGACTGATCACGACAACTATCCGTACGAGATGATCGCCGAGAATGCCCGCTGCATCGTCGACACCCGCAATGCCTTCGCGCGACTCGGGCGGAGGCTGGATAATGTCACTGTCCTTGGAGGGGGTGACTTCGTGTAGCCACCGGCGTCATTGCGCTGAAGCGTTGGGTCATTGCCGCGGCTTGTCCCCGCAGAAGCGGGGAAAGCGGCAACCTA
>JAHHLP010000187.1 GCA_018679295.1 Rhodothermia bacterium | reverse complement strand
CTCCAATGGTGGAGCCCCTCGCGCAGAGCGTCCTCGTTAAAAGGGAGGGTACTGCCACCCGCCTCGCGGTGAAAAGCCGTCGAGGCCTCACCTTCGGTTCCACTGCTCGTGAAGAGCACGCCGTCTTCCGCATCCGGATCGTCGGATCCGGTAAGGACCAACGCGCCCGCCCCATCACCCAGTGCCGCGCGAAGCAGCATATCGTGCTTGCTGATCTTGTCGACAGTAAGGTTCTTCGCCAATCCCGATGTAGAAACGAGTTCGACGCCAACTAACAAAGCGTTGCGAAACAGCCCGGAGCGTATCGCACCGGTCGCCAGAGTGATCGCTTGCTGAACACCCGTACATGCTCCCCACAGGTCATACGTGGCGCAACCGGTGTTGCCGAGCTTCAGCCGGATCTCCTTGGCAAGGCCGGGGCGAAGAAACGGCGGCGTCGACGTCGATGTGATCACGACATCCAGGTCCTTTCCCGACATGCCGGCGCGGTCGAGTGCTTTTTGCGCAGCCTTGACTGCCAGCGTTGAGCTGTCCTCCAATAGTTTGCCGGAGCCCTTCTCGACGGCGTAGTGACGGTACTTGACCCCGGCGTACTTCTCGATGATTCGGTAGTACTTGGCCATGTTGACGCCGGGCACCTCGCCGAGATAGTCGTCTATCTCCTTGATGCCGACCTTTTGGCCCGGCAGATACGCGCCTATACCCTTCACTATCACCTTGCGCTCAGACATTGGTATCTGTACTTGCTAGCAGCGTCTTGTTGTTAAGGATTCAATTGGCCATTGAGAACGCGGCGGCAACTGGAATCGAAGAACCAGGCTCCTCGGCCGGTGGGGAAGAGGAGTCTCCAATCTGCCTCCGGACATGCCCTCTCCGCGTTTCTCGGCAGCGACCATCCGGTGGAGCGTGAAGATAACTGGCTTCGGCGCGATACTTCAATCGCTCCGCAGAGTCTTGAAAAACCGACCCTTCGTGCCCCGTCAGGCCCATAGGACGCCCGACCGGGCCGCAGAATTGAACGGTATCTTCAAAGCAGCACAGAAACCGTCCCTGCTTGTCACCGTTGCAGCCATCGGACCAGAGCCGTACTTTTAAGTTTCTGTCCATTTTGCCCATAATAAGGAAAGAAGAGGGTAGCGAATGCCCAGTGGCCGTAAACGAAAGCGACATAAGATCGCAACGCACAAGCGGAAGAAGCGTCTCCGCAAGAACCGTCATAAGAAGAAGAAGTAGTCGGTCAGCGTGACGTGAAGCCTTGTGCCAAGCTGCGGTCGATGTACGACGGTAGCTTTTTTGATCTTGACGAGGCGTCGTTCGACGAGAGGCAATGAAAAATTACTCGCTTGGAAATATGATCAGGGCAGGAGCTTGGGGAGCCATCCTCGGTGGTGCTGCCGGTTTCGCAGTGGGCCTACTCCTGGCACCCGAAGAGGGGCAGAAGATTCGCCGCCGCGTAGCGTTCCAACTTGAGAAGCTTTCAGGTCAGATCGGGTCTATCGTCGAACAGGTATCAACAGAGTCGCAGGATAGCGATGCCCGACGAGAGGGTAACGAACTCGTCGAGGATGCCAAGCAGCGTGCCCAGCAAATTCGGGACGACATTGACGAATTGCTGGGTCAGGTCAGGAAAGATCGTTCGTCAAGAGCGGCATCGACTGGCTGACTCTGGCCTTCCGTCCAGGCTGACGTGCTGAGCCAACGTCAGTTACCCCTTCATGGCAAATTTCTCCATTCTGCTTGCCGCTTCCGCGGAAAAGAAGCCGGGCGGCAATCCGTTTGCTCCCGACATGTTTGACTATAGATCGTCAAACACGTTCAACTATTTCCACGAGCTGAACCCGGACCGGCGTACTCTTATCAGAGGCCTCCAGAGCGCGCTCGAGTCGAGCAGAAAACCTGAGCAGCTACTCGGGCTCGAGGGGGATGCGCTGCAGACGGCTATAGAAGTCGACCTCGAGCTCTTCAACGCTCCGCTCATTTCTGCGTTGGAACGTTACAGTCCGGGTGTCCTTTTCAGCGCGATGAACTTTCAGGGCCTTCCTACCGGAGCGCAGCGACGATTGCTGGAGAATGGAGTCATCTTCTCACCCGTGTTTGGGGTCCTCCGGCCCGACGATCTGATTCCGGATTACCAACTCGGCTTTTCGACCAAGATTCCAAAGTTGGGTGTGGTTGCTGCTTTTTGGAAAAAGCACATGAGCGACCTGTTAAACGAGCGGCTTGCCGATCGTGTTGTTTGGAACGTGCTGCCGAAAGAATGCGAGAAGGCGTGGCGGGATGATCACACGTATTCCCGCATGTACAATGTGGGATTTGCGGTGGACAGCGGCGGAAAGCGCAGTTTCCTCGAAGAGGGACCACTTGCTGGGCAGTTCATTAATTTTGTAGTTCGTGAGGCAGCCGAAGATCTTGAGCTTGCGCGCCAATGGGTGCATTCTGAAGGCTATAAGTTCGATGCTGATTCCGAGCACTTCGACGAAGAGAAGCGTATACACACTATCGTGTACGCAAAAAGAGCCTGACAATAAAGCGCAGCCCCTCCGCGCGCCCGCCGAAGCCCATGCCAACGCCCGTCGTCATTGGAATCGCAGGAGGTTCGGGCTCCGGTAAGTCGACGGTCCTTCGACGAGTTATTGATGCAATAGGTGAGAACCGCATCGCCGTTCTGGACCACGACTCTTACTACTATGATCTGACCCATCTGCCAGAAGAGGAGAGGCAGGGCGTCAACTTCGACCATCCCGATGCGCTGGAAACGGAGCTAATGCGGCGGCATCTGGATGACTTGCTTGCCTGGAAGACTGTTCCGAAGCCGATCTACGACTTCAACACGCACGCTCGTTCTATTGATGTTACTGAGGTTGAGCCGCGCCCCGTAGTCATAGTGGAAGGCATACTTGTTCTGGCGGAAAGATTGCTGGCCGAGAGGATGGATATCCGGATCTTCGTGGATGCCGCGGCGGATGTGCGCCTCATGCGTCGTCTCCGTCGCGACATGTTTGACCGCGGAAGGTCCGTCGATTCGATTCTCGCGCAGTATGAGCGCAGCGTCCGGCCGATGCATATCCAGTTTGTCGAACCCTCCAAGATGCGGGCTGACGTTATCATCCCGCGCGGCGGGCACAACAGTGTGGCAATCGACATGGTCCTCGCTCGTATAGACGCGCTCTTGAAATACGCCGAACAACAGGAGTCCGCCGGGTAGGCGTGGAGCAATCGGCAGTGTGCAGGTCGTGGGCCCGCTCTCTCGTTGGAAATCGTGCTCCCGACGAGCACTCAGGCGCCTTCCGGATCAACGCGATTCAACTCCATCAGCACGGCAAGCCCGCGAAGGACGAGGTCCGGGTCGTGTAGATTCACTTGAGCAATCTTGCTGGAAAGCAGCTTGCCCCATCCACCCGTTACGACAACGTGAGGCTGCTGCCCGAGCTCGTCGATGATGCGGACGAGAATCCCGCGTACAGCGTCGACGAAGCCGAACATGATTCCTGAAGCAACGGCTTCGCGTGTGCTCCGCGAGATCGCGCGTGCCGGCCATTCCAAGTCGACGACCGGCAGCTGCGCTGTTCCGGACCGGACCGCGCGCCGCTGCAGCTCGGGCCCCGGGATGATCAATCCTCCCAGCATGGACCCGTCGACCAACACATCGACGGTGACTGCCGTCCCCGCGTCGACGACTACGATAGGACGCTCCGACGTTCCGCCGAAACCATCCCAGGCTCCTGCAGCCGCAGCGATTCGGTCGACACCCATGGTTTCCGGCGTTTCATATCGGAGATCGAATGGCAATGCGGCCGTATAGGTAAGCACGAACACAGATACACTGCCTTCCAACTCGACGGCGCTCTGTATCGCGCTGGAAACTGCAGGTACAACGCTCGACACCCCCAGATAGTCGACGCCAGCTGCATTGATCTTTGCAGCTACCGCCGCAGCAGCAGCCGCTTCACCCTCCTCGATTGAGATCCGAAAGGTCTCCTTAAGACTGCCGCGCTCAAAGAGGCCTCCCTTTAAGGAGCTGTTTCCGATATCGATTGCACAGATCATGTTTGGTCACGCCCAGCCGTGGAAATGCCTTCTGATCGCTTACGTAGGCGAGGTTGTTACTTCGCCGGAGTGACAGGTTATCAGATCGCCGTCGGGGGTTTTTACGATGGCGGCCCCAAAAGGGTCGATGCCCGACAGCTGTCCAGCGACAGTCGAACTGTCATCGAACGCCGCGTGCAAGACCACATCCTGTCCAAGCCCGGATAGCCTTGACTCATAGCGGCGACGAATTGCTTCGCCACCGCCACCCTCGAGTTCGTCCAGGTAAATGGACAGGCGGTCCTTGATTCTGACCGCCAGTTCGGCGCGCGAGATCTGCGTTCCACATTCGAGCAGTATTGAAGTCGCTTTGTCCCGCAGGTCATGCGGAAACTCAGTTTGCGTCACGTTGATTCCCATGCCCACTATGACGAAGTCGGGTCCAGAAGCGTTACCCGCACGGGTCGACTCGAGCAGGATGCCGCCGACCTTCCGACCAGCAATCTGGATGTCGTTAGGCCACTTGATGGAGGTACGTACGGCCGCTAAGTCATCGATCGTCTCGGCCGCCGCAAGGGCGCTCAGTACAGTGACCATTCCCAATTCCTCGTTAGAACAGCGTGGTCTCAGGATCATGGACATCAACAGGTTTTGCCCTGGCTTTGACATCCAACGCCGACCGTGTCTGCCCCGTCCGGCCGTCTGACTGTCCGCCGTCACGAGCGTTCCTCCTCGAGCACCCTGTTCGGCGAGCTGGCGGGCCGTGTCGTTTGTCGAAGTCAGAACGTCGAAATGATGGTGGTCGCCGCGAAGCTTCATGGTAAAGGAGCGGATGGACGAGTCGGGGCATCCGCAATCTGGCTAACCGGTGAACCCAAATCACGGATTGGCATAATATACGCTCGTGATCAGCCAGGCGATGCGCCCGGACTATCTTCAGTGTCGAAATATGAGACTTCCAAAACCTACTATTCTCGTTGCGTTGCTGCTGCTTGGTCACACCCTGGCGGCAACGGCTCAGGATATCCGATCGCCGGCACAAAGCGCCGAGTTCAGGAGGGCCGAAGCGGCTTGGCGGAGTGGTGGTAGTCTGCTTGAGGCAAAGGAGCGACTTGACAATGTGATTGCCTCCTTGCCTGCCGATTCTGATGCACTGGTCCTCCGAACGAAGATCCTGCTTGCTATGGACCGCAACGAGGAGGCTTATCAGGATGCCCGGGCGGCCGCTCAGCTAAAGCCGGAGGATGGCGAGGTCAACCTACTGATGACGCGTGCCGCCCGCTTGGTTGGTGATACTACGGCTGCGCTTGCAGCACTCCGCCGAGCCTCCACCACGATTTCTTCCGACTCGCACTCTCACCTTCGCCTGTCTGTCGAGTCGCTTCACCTCAACAGACTCGAGGAGGCAGAGTCGTTGGCGCGTGTGGCGGTCGCCCTGGATCCGCAAAACGGCCATGCCCGGTTGCAGCTTGCCAGGGTGCTTGCCGTTCGAGGAAATGTCGAGGCGGCGGTGAAAGCGCTGACTGCCGCGATGGAGCGATCGCTGGTCACGAGGGGGCGAATAGAAGAAGACAGCATCCTCGTGTGGACTGGCGTCGCGCGCCGGGTACTTGACTCGTCGGGCGCAGACTGATCTGCTACAGCGTAGCGACGTCGTACGAGTAGGACTCTATCACAATAAACGTCCGGGCCGGCTCAAACGGCACGTCGACAGTCACCTCGACGTATTTCATGGCCGGTATGATCGCGCCTGCAGAATCGTGAGCGAGTGTCAACTCGGCAAAGGATTCCTCTTCGTAGAAGACGGTATCATCGTGTCTCTCCATGCGTATGTAGAGAAGCGTCGAGTCAGTCTTAGAGATCCCGATTCTGGCGAAGCGGATCGGTTGTCTATGCGAGGGTACAACGGCTCGCGCCTCAAAAAGGCTAGTGGCGGTGCCTGAAACCGTCGTGTCGCGCCGTGATGAATAACTGTACTGCTCACGCGTCCGTAGATCCGCGAATGCGGGGCGCTTAGGCACCAGCGGTGCATGCGATAGGGCGTCGGCGCTGTCGGGCTTCACCAGAAATGACAGAAATCCTCTACTGAACGGCTGATCGGCCGTCCCCGCATCCGTCTCCGACCGCACACCTCGGTAGCCGGCATCGAACTGTTCAACGGACTGGGCGACGATTGTGCCGGCTTCGTTCATTTCGCGCGTCTCGACCGCAACGGAATACGTGCGGCCCTTCAGGTCGGCAAAAGCCTCGCGCACTGATTCGTAGTTCGCCGCGGCTATCGCCGCAAACACGGCTTCGTCGGCTGCGTCCGGCTGCGGCGCGGGAGGCTGGTCTGCACACCCAACGAATAGGCCAACGGCAACCGCAGCAACAAGGTTGTGAATAGGTTTGTGAGTCAAATCACGCTTGGGCGGGCCGCAGAAACTGTTCATATCTTGGACGACGTTCGCAGGCTGTGGGTCCCTACACGAACTGGTTGATGATACGATGAAGCATGAGTTCACTCATGAACTCGAGACCGCGGCGGCGGTCGCTCGCGATGCTGCAGAGCTGATCCGACTGCACGGCGGCCGAGTGAATGCCAACGCCGTAAGCGAAAAAGGACGCCATGACCTGGTGACGGAGATCGATGTTGCATCGCAAGAACTCATCGTGTCGTCGCTGCGCCGGCATTTTCCCGACTACGGTTTCCTCGCTGAAGAGGAACAGGACGATAAAGGGCCGCCGAATGCCAGCCGTCGTTGGGTAATCGACCCGATCGACGGTACAACCAACTTCACGCACGGAGTACCGCCGTATTCAGTCTCCATCGGATTGATCGAGGATGAAACGGTGATGGCCGCCGTTGTCCTCGAAGTCGTTAGCGGCGAGACATTCACGGCGATTCGCGGGGCCGGCAGCTACGTAAACGGCGTGCCAATGCGTGTTAGCGATGCCCGGTCTCTTGACGAGGCGCTGATATCAACCGGATTCCCATATCGTTCCGTGGGCCACGTTGATCAGTATCTAGCCGTCCTTCGGGAGTTCATGGTTCGATGTCGTGGAGTGAGGCGCCACGGTAGTGCGGCGATTGATCTGGCCTACCTCGCTGCGGGCCGTTTTGATGGTTTCTTCGAGACGGGCCTGATGGCATGGGATATCGCGGCGGGCATGCTCCTCATTGAGGAAGCGGGAGGCCGGGTGACCACCTTCGAAGGAGGGAGCAGCGTTCTGTTCGACGGTCAGATTCTGGCTTCGAACGGAGGGCTGCACGATGAGATGCGCGAAGTCTTACAGCCACTGGTCGGTGTGTTTAGCTAGTCGTCGGTGGCGCCGGCGATAGTGCGGTGCATCGAGACGGCGAAGTCGATCCGCTCAAGACGCTCGATCGTCTTTCGGGTCGTGATGTTCCTTACCTCGATGGCGATCTTGTGGGCGCCGGCCGCGACCGCTCCCAGCAGGACAAACGCTGCGATGGATGTGAACGCAATCGCATTGGTGTTCCCGGCCAGGGCGGATGCGAAGAGCGGCGTGGTTGCGGCGAAGATCGCCATAGTCAGCCCTGAAACGGCAAGTGATAGCCGCGGATTGCCGTAGGCAGCGTACAAAAGGAATACGGCGCCCGCGACTACCCCGAACGTCAAATCGGCTCCACCGCCGAAGTCCAGATAGGTCAGACTGTTGATCGTCGACAGCATGACGACATCGGCCAACCCCAACAGCCAGGCCAGCACGACGGGTCGCGTCTCGCGCATCACCGCGAAGAAGACGACCGCGCAAGACATGTATCCGCCTGCAAACGGAATAATCATTGGACGGGTCGGTCCGTTGAGCAAGATGTCCTCGAGGCCGAGAGCCATAACGAGCAATCCCACTCCAAGATGTGCCGCCGTTAAGTAAGCGTTGAGCAGAGCCGTATGGGTGCCGGAGGAGCCGAGAACGATCCCGACCGTCTGCGCGTTGAGGCCGGAGGCACGCTGCGGCCGAACGGGCGTACTCCGTCCGGCACCCGGGCGATTCTGTCGTTTTGAGCGATACTTGTTCATATGAGCGCTAAAATCCGCACTGCATTACAACGGGCAAAAAGTGCCTTTTTGACACCGAGGTGAATCGATGCCCCCTGGTACACAAGAAGGCGCCAGGCTCGGCTCAGCGTCCCTGCTAGAAACCCTGTCCGTCTTTTGGTACCTTTGAAGCCCTTTTGTCTATTGTGAGTACCCAACGCAAGAATGGCTAATTCCGGACACGACCTCCTGAAAGGCAAGAAAGGCGTCATCTTTGGTGCGCTGAACGAAAGCAGTATTGCGTGGTCCATCGCAGAGGCGATTCATCGTGAGGGTGGACGCTTTGTGCTTTCCAATGCCCCCGTAGCGCAGCGACTGGGTGGCCTCGACAAGCTCGCGGAGAAGACCGACAGTGAGATCATCTGGGCGGACGCAACCGACGACGACGCGCTAAAGGAGCTATTCGGTTCGGTCAAATCCTCGTTAGGCGGGGTGGACTTCATCGTCCACTCGATCGGGATGGGCCTCAACGTCAGGAAGAACCGCGGGTACCAGGAGCTCAACTACGACTGGTATCACAAGACGCTCGATATCTCAGCGATAAGCCTGCACCGCATCGTTCGTCAGGCGCTCGAGACCGGCGCATTGAACGACGGTGCATCCGTCGTGGCGCTAACTTACATCGGGGCCCAACGCATCTTCTCGAAGTACTCGGAGATGGGCGACGCCAAGGCGCTCCTGGAGAGCATTGCTCGCTCGTTCGGATCGCGACTCGGCAAACAGGGCATCCGTATCAACACTATCTCACAGAGTCCGACGAGAACAACTGCCGGCTCCGGAATAGCAGGCTTCGATTCCATGTTTGATTTCGCGGACCACCTATCGCCGCTAGGCAACGCGGATGCCGAGAGCTGTGCCGACTACACCGTCTCGCTGCTGAGCGACCTAACGCGGATGGTGACGATGCAGAACCTCTACCATGATGGCGGGTTCTCGAGTATGGGTTTCACCGACGATCTCGTCGATGCGCTGAAGAATGCTTTCGGCGCCTGAAGTCTTCAATAGCCTCAATAGCTGGTGGGCATGGGCAACAACCGCGACACAAGGCTGGTACGTCTGTTCGTATCCGACATCGACGGGTGCCTGTCTGAGCCGTATCGTCCCTTCCACCGGGAGCGCCTTCATCAGCTGGCCACCCTGTCTGCGGGAGTCACTGTAGCAAATAACATGGGTGCGGCGCCGGCGCTAAGCATTTGCTCCGGGAGGTCCTATCCATACGTTGAGGCGATGACCCAACTGCTGCATCTTCAAACGCCTGTCGTCTTTGAGGCAGGTGGTGGAATGTTCGATCCGGTCTCGTCACGATGGTTCTGGCATCCGGACTACACCGACGATCTTGAGCGGCAGATACGAGAGATGCGAGATTGGCTGACAACGGACATCTCCCCAGGGACGGCTATGGACCTCGATCACGCTAAGAAGACACAGGCGTCTCTGGCGGGCCCGATCGAGGATGAAGTCTTCGCAGCCGTACCACTGGTAGAGCAGCGGGCACAGGATCAGTACCCGGATCTCCTTGTCGCACACACACATATATCGATTGATGTCATTCCGCGTACCCTCAATAAGGCAAACGGAATGCGCTGGCTCGCGACGGAAACGAACGTCGAGCTAGAGGAGATCGCCTTCATCGGCGATACTAACGGAGACTTGCCGGCGCTCGAAATCGTCGGGTATCCGTTCGCTCCCGCGAACGCGACCGATGCTGTAAAAGGGGCGGCCAAGATCACGACAGACGGTTCTGTGATCGAAGGTGTCCTGGAGGCATACGGTTGGTGCGCCAGTCACAACGAACGACTCATCGGTGAATTGCAGATTGGATCCTAGCGTGGGGCGTTACACACATAC